>JABDPH010000110.1 GCA_013042925.1 Eudoraea sp. | reverse complement strand
CCTCTGTGCCGTCAAGGAAAGACTCAATAATAATTTCATCGTCCTCATGAAATGCCTTATCAATTGCCGCCTGCAACTGTTTTTTCTCAAAAACTTTGGAAATTCCAAAACTACTTCCAGCTCTATTTGCTTTTACAAAGCAAGGAAGCCCAACTTTCTCTACAATAGCAACATGATCAATAGTATCGCCCAAATTCAAATAATAAGAATTGGCTGCTTTAATACCGTAGGGCTTTAGAGCACTTAATAAATCTCTTTTATTAAAAGTAAGGGCCGCCTGATAGTGGTTGCATGAAGTTTGTGGAATTCCCAATAGCTCAAAATAAGCCTGCATTAATCCGTCTTCTCCCGGAGTACCATGAATTGCATTAAAAACACAATCGAACCTAACATGTTGATTGTCAATAACTACGGAAAAATCATGCTTGTTTACCGATAGTTCATTTTCGTCTTTATCCAGATAAACCCATTTTTCTTTGGAAATAATAATGCGATAAGCATTAAATTTCTCCTTATCCAAATATTGAAAGACTACATTGCCGCTCTTTATTGAGATCTTATACTCACTGGAATAACCCCCCATGATAATGGCAATATTTTTTTTCATCTAAAGTTATCTATGCAAGCTCTTAACCCATTTAGACAAATATCACGATTTTAACGTAAATAAAAAATGATAGGGTTTCCTATCTTTGTGTCCGACATAAAAAAATGCAATGAAGAATTTTTGGAATTTTCTTAGAAGTAAAGTTTTTTTATTGAATATTGGCCTGGCTTTTCTGGCAATAGTGGCTATATCAATATTTGCTTTACAGTGGTTAAAAAAATCTACAAACCATGGAGAATTTATAGAGGTTCCTGATCTATCGAAGTTATCGGTAATGGAAATGAGAGGGGTAATAGAGGATGCTAATTTACGCTATGAGGTATTGGATTCAGCAAATTTCAATCCGGATTACCCGAGGTTTTCTATAATTGAACAGGACCCTCCTGCAGGAAATAAAGTAAAAGAAAATAGAAAAATATATATTACTGTTAATCCTTCGGGTTATAAAAAAGTTACCGTTCCGAATATTATTCAGGTTACACAACGCAATGCAGAATCTATGCTTCGTGCTGTTGGATTAGACGTTCAACGCGTTACCTATATTGATGAGTTGGGGAAGGATATGGTATACTATATAAGGCATAAAGGAAAAACAATTAATCCGGGCGATAAAATACCAAAAACTTCAAAAATTGAACTGGTCTGTGGAAACGGAACTATAACCGGCCGGGCGAAAGTCAAGGCCGATTCGGAATAAGAAATGGCATCTAACAACACTTCAGATCCTCAAGAGGATGAGCTTTACGAGCATTATAGTTTTGTAGCTTCCAAAGGGCAGGAACCTTTACGTGTCGATAAGTTTCTAATGAATTTCATAGAAAATGCAACCCGCAATAAAATTCAGTCCGCTGCAAAGGAAGGCCATATATGGGTTAACGAATCTGTAGTAAAACAAAACTACAAGGTCAAAGCAGGTGATGAAGTCAAAGTGTTTTTTGAACATCCCCCTTATGAGTTTTTATTGTCTCCGGAAGATATACATTTGGATATTGTCTACGAAGACGACAGCCTTTTGGTTGTAAATAAGCCAGCCGGAATGGTAGTACATCCGGGGCATGGAAATTATTCGGGAACCTTAATAAATGCGCTACTATATCACATAAAAAATTTACCTGTAAATTCTGATGAGAGACCGGGGCTTGTTCATCGAATAGATAAAGATACCTCCGGATTATTGGTTATTGCCAAGACAGATCAGGCTATGACTCACCTGGCCAAGCAATTTTATGATAAAACAAGCGAGAGAGAATATGTAGCCCTGGTTTGGGGCAATATAGAAGAAGATGAAGGAACCATAGAAGGGCATATTGACCGCAATCCAAAAAACCGACTTCAAATGCAAGTATTTCCCGAAGGGGAAAAAGGGAAAGAGGCGATTACGCATTATAAGGTCCTAGAACGTTTGGGATACGTTACATTGGTTTCTTGCAAGCTGGAGACCGGGAGGACGCATCAGATAAGGGTTCACATGAAACATATTGGCCATACTATTTTTAATGATGAACGTTATGGCGGGAATAAAATACTGAAAGGAACTACTTTTACGAAATACAAACAATTTGTAGAAAATGCTTTTAAAATCCTGCCCAGACAGGCATTGCATGCTAAAACCCTGGGGTTTATACATCCGGTAAGTGGTAAAATGATGCGTTTTGATAGCGAATTGCCGGATGATATGGCCAATTGCGTTGAGAAGTGGAGGCATTACTCACGACATTCTCGATAGCAATAAATTTAGCTGATAGGAGTATTGAAAAGTCTTTTCACACTTAGTAAGGAATTCACAAAAATCCTCTTTACTTTTATCTTAAAATTTTTGAATTATGAAGATTGTGCTTTCTCCGGCTAAGTCATTAGATTTTGAACGTCCTGTTCCCACGGCAAAATATACACAACCGGAATTTTTGGAACAGTCAGAAAAACTTAATAGGATATTGGCAAAGAAAAAACCCAGGTCCTTGTCTAAATTAATGGGTATTTCAAACGACCTTGCTGAATTAAACTGGGAGCGCAATCAAGAATTCTCACCGCCATTTACTCCGGAAAATGCCCGCCCGGCCGTTTACGCTTTTAATGGGGACGTTTATCAGGGATTAGATGCATATAGTATTCCCGAAGACAGATTAAACAAGCTTCAAGATACCCTTCGAATTCTTTCGGGTTTATACGGTATTTTAAGGCCACTAGATCTAATGCAACCCTATCGCCTGGAGATGGGGACACAATTAAAAATTGGACGTAAAAAGAATCTTTACGAGTTTTGGAAGCCCATTATAACTGATTTTTTAAACGAAGAACTCCAAGAGGGAGAACTTTTTATTAATCTTGCCAGTAACGAGTATTTTAGTGCTGTGGACGCAAAAAAATTAAAAGCCACTATTATTACTCCGGTATTTAAAGATTGGAAAAACGACAAGCTTAAAGTAATCAGTTTCTTTGCAAAAAAAGCCCGCGGTTCTATGGTGCGTTATATTCTGGATACAGACGCAAGGACTCTTGAAGATATAAAAGGATTTAACCTGGATGGATATATCTACAGCAGGGAGCATACCTTAAAAGAAAATCAGCCTGTTTTTATTAGATAGAATAATTTTCTGAAGCAACCGTTTATACTATGAAGTATCATTTATAAACAACTTGTAATGAAAAATATTGGTTTTCTCTTACTAACCTTTTTAGTCTTTACTTTTAGCTGCACAGACAGGGATGATAATGTAGATGCCATCAATATCCGCATCAAGAATGATAGCAATATAAATTTTGATGAGGTACAGGTAAGCACTAACGAAGAATTGTATACAAATGTGGCGCCAGGAAAATATTCCGACTATTTGGTCTATGAGATCGCTTATCAATACGACTTTGTTGAAATTAAATCTGGAGAAGACATCTACGTACTGCAGCCGATTGATTTTGTAGGGGAAACCGAACTTCCCATTGGTTTTTACACCTATAAACTCAGCATAAACGAGGAAGGTGAAGTAGGGCTTGAATTCGTTGTGGACTAGGATTTACTTTTAGTCTTTTTTTTCTTTGTAACCACAACTTTAGCCTTTGCCTTTTTAGGTCTTCGGGCACCGTATGATTTATTGGCAATCTTACCTCTTTTAGTTTTTATATCCCCTTTACCCATTGGTATTGTATATTTCTTTCAATTTACAAAATTTGACATAAAAATGCAATCTGCCATTTTACCCATTCGCAAAATACTATCTTTATAAAATAGTTAGATTAAGGAGATAATACCGATAATTAGGATTCAATTTGTTTTTACATACCCACCCTTATAAACCTTTTATATTTCATAATACCACTAAGCTTATTGTGGGGACTTTGCCGCCACCCAGATTCACTACAGGGGATTTAAAGGAAGGAGATGTTGATTTTTGTTATGGAAGCAGAGATGGACAGTTATGGAAAATTTTGGACCAGATTTTTGAATTAAATTTAAAATTCGAATCAACCGGGGAAGCTGTAAAACAGCGTATGGATTTTCTGAAGGAACAAAAATTAGGAATTTGTGATATAGTTCAAAGTGCGGAACGTTTAAAAGTAGATGCATCAGATTTGGGTATGAAGAATGTATCACTCAGAAATCTAATAGGGTATTTAACTAAATTTAGAAAGGTTGAAACCTTATTGTTTACTGGTGGAAACAGTAAGAACGGACCGGAATATTTTTTTAGAAAACATTTAAGGGATTATGGAATAAGATTGGAACAAATTTCCGGGGTAGTACCGAGAATACATAGTTTTAAGATGCCGGGAGAACTAAATAGAATCGTCACCACTGTTTCCCTGACAGCTCCTTCGGGTTCTGCAAACAGGGCAATTGGTAGTTTCAACTCTTATAAAAAGATCAAAATGGAGAATCCGGGATATTCAACTTTGCAATTCAGAGTAGATCAATATCGTACTTTCTTTAAGTACCATAATCTTGCTGGTCTCAATAGTTGAATGATCCTGGTAATTTAAAAAAATACTTTGGAATTGCTATGTTTTAAATCTGAAGTGCTTGTTTTTCAAATAGGGCTTTATAGTCAGGATTATGTTGGTTTTTTAATGAGGAAAAATTATTTTGTGATTTGTCGTATTAAGGTTTAAAGATTATATTATTATACGGATATTTAGAGGATTAAAACCAATAAGAAACTTTGGCAATTTAGGGGAGTCAATTGAATATTTAAGAATTTTATGCATCAGACAGATAGATTAGAAGAATTTAAAAAATCGGTTAAAAATAAGTTCTACGTTTATAACAGCTTGTTTTTAAATTTACCTTATCAGGGTATCGAGAATGTTGGAATGCTCATTCCTCTTTTATTTGATCAATGCGAAAAAGGGTTAAAATCCGGCAAAAATCCACAACAAATTTTAGATTTATTTTTCAAGTCTTACGCCAATATTGATACTGAAAAAGAAAGAATTGATTTTATGTTCAGTATAATTCAGTATGTTGAACGGCAAGTTGTATTATATGATAGTGTAGAGGATGCTGCATTTCCGAAATTACATGAGCATTCAACCTCTTTATCCATAAAGGACTACTTTCAATTAGTAAATAAGACTAAGAGCTGGGAAAAGATTGCGAAGAAATTATCGAGTTTTAGCGCACGTATTGTTTTAACTGCCCATCCAACTCAGTTTTATACTCCATCTGTCCTGGATATCATTGAAGAATTGAAATCACTTATTCTTGAAGATAAGATTAATGATATTGATGTTGTTCTTCAACAATTAGGGCTAACTTCTTTGATAAACACAAAGAAACCAACACCATTGGATGAGGCCAAAAATATTATTTACATTCTTAGAAATGTTTACTATGCCGCCGTCGGGGATTTATTCTCTTATGTAAAAAGCAATATAGAGAATGATGAATTTGACAATTATGATATAATTAAACTTGGGTTTTGGCCAGGAGGAGATAGAGACGGAAATCCATTTGTAACGGCAGATATTACTAAAGACGTAGCTGACGAGCTTCGTACGAATTTAATGAAATGTTACTATAATGACCTCAAAATACTTCGTAAGAAGCTTACATTTAAGGATTTGCGTCCGGACTTGAATGCTTTAAGAGACAGGCTATATGTTTCAATGTTTGATCCTGAAAAAGTAGTAAGCTATGATGATATTGTTGGGCCATTGATTAAGTCACGGGAAATTTTAATAGACAAATACAATTCGCTCTACCTGAAACAACTGGATGATCTTATTGACAAGGTGAAAATTTTCAAAACACATTTCGCTACTCTTGATATTCGTCAGGATCATAGTAAGCACATACAAGTAATTGAAACAGTACTTAAAGTTAATGGTTATGTTAATGAAAGTCTTGATGAACTTGCAGAAGACGAATTAACAAATTTGCTGCTCAATGAAAATTTGAAATTAGATTCTAAGGATTATAAAGATGAAATTGTAAAAGATACCATTGCAAATATTTCCCAATTAAAAGAAATTCAGAATAAAAATGGTGAACAAGGTTGTAACCGATATATTATAAGTAACTCTGAGGATATCTATTCAGTTCTATTTGTTTATGCGCTTTTCAGATGGTGTGGTTGGAAGAAGGATAGTATTACTTTTGATATTGTTCCGCTTTTTGAAACAATGAACGGGATGGATACTTCGGAGCATACCATGCAGTCCTTATTTGATTTACCGGATTACCGTTCTCACATTGAACAACGGGGAAGCAGGCAAACCATGATGCTCGGATTCTCGGATGGAACAAAAGACGGTGGTTATTTAAAAGCCAATTGGTCTATTTTAAAAACCAAGGAAGTTTTGTCCAAAGTTTGTTCTAAGAACGGTGTCGATGCAATATTTTTTGATGGCAGGGGCGGGCCACCTGCACGCGGAGGTGGAAAAACTCATCGCTTTTATGCTGCACAAACTAAGGCCATAGCCAATAATGAAATACAATTAACCATTCAGGGTCAGACCATAACAAGTACATATGGTACAAAGGAGCAATTTATGCACAATTCAGAACAGCTATTAACTGCTGGTCTATCAAATAACCTTTTTGGAAAAGAAAATATAATTTCTAAGGAATCACGAAAGTTATTGGAGGAACTCTCTGATC
>JABDPH010000102.1 GCA_013042925.1 Eudoraea sp. | reverse complement strand
GATCTCGCCCAAATTTGGAATTCATGTGAAAAGAAAATGATAGTAATTGGGGTTAATAACCCTGATAGTATCAATTCTGAATATTTAAAGACTCTTGCGAATGATGATTCTGTACTAGTGTTTACAGAGGTTACATCAAATGTAAATCATAAAAACTTTTTTCCAAGTATTGATAGTATCATTGCACCTATTGAAAAATCAAAAGACAAAGACCAGCTTTTTAGAGAACTGCAGCCAGAATTGCTTATAACATTAGGAGGGTTAATAGTTTCAAAAAAGATTAAGGCATTTCTCAGACAGTATAAGCCAAAGCATCATTGGCATATAAATAACAAAAAAGCCTTTGACACCTTTTTTAGTCTTACAAAGCACATTAAGACGGATGAAAATTCGTTTTTCGAACAATTTTTGGAGCATATTATAGAGCTGCCAAGTAATTACTTTGGCAAATGGAATAAAATAAAACATGAATACTTGTCTAAAAGGAAAACGTATTTAAGTCAAATTCCATTTACAGATTTTATGGCATTTAAGATTATTTGCTCTGGTATTCCTAATAACTATCAGTTACAATTGGCAAATAGTTCCACTGTCCGGTACGCTCAATTATTTGATGTAGATCCTTCACTTAGTGTATTTTGCAATAGAGGCACTAGTGGTATTGACGGAAGTACATCTACAGCAATTGGTTCATCAATTCATTCTGTGAACCCTACCTTGCTGATAACCGGAGATCTGAGTTTCTTCTATGACAGCAATGGCCTTTGGAATTCATATATACGCAACGATTTTAGAATAATAGTAATTAATAATGGTGGCGGGGGGATTTTCAGAATCTTACCAGGAAAGGAAAATTCACAGAATTTTGAAACTTACTTCGAGACTGTACAGGATTTGGATTTGCAAAGTCTTTGTTCATTATATAATATAGCTCATCTGGTAGCTGAAGATCAAAATACCTTGAATACCATCTTGCCTACCTTTTATATGCCTTCTAAATCGCCAGTGCTTTTAGAGGTAAAAACCCCTCGATTATTGAATGATAAAATTTTGCTCAGTTACTTTGATTTCATATCTTAGAATATTAATATATCCATAAAAGAATACCGGCATTATGAGCAATAGGAGGGATGATCTCATTGAGAAGTACGCAGCTGATATCAAGGCTAAATTTGGTCAAACTCCTGATATGGGTCTGCTGAAAAAAGTTACTATCGGACTTGGTCCATCTATATATAATATGGATTCTTCCAAAGTATCAGGAACTGATGACACTGAACTTGAAACCGTCAAGAAGAATTTTTTAATTAAGAAATTAGGTCTTTCCGATGGTCCTGCGTTAATGGAAGGTATCAAAAGTGTAATTGACAAATATGGCAAATCGGAAAGAAATAAACATCGTGCTGTGGTCTATTATATTTTAGCAAAGCACTTTAAAAAAGAATCTGTTTATAATTAGAACAAAAAAAAAGCCGTTCTTTATATGAACGGCTTTTTTATTACCATTTTGAATAGCAGTACTAAATGATAGAATTAGGAAATTATAATACATTAAAAATTCTAAGGGAAACAGCCGTAGGATTATTTCTGGGTGACGATGATGTGGATGATTTATTACTGCCATCCAAATATGTTCCGGATGATTTCAGAATAGGGAATGACATAAGTGTATTTTGTTACTTGGATCACGAAGAACGCCCTATTGCCACAACCCTAAAACCTTTAATAAAAAGGAACAGTTTTGGTTGTCTTAGAGTAGCAGAAGTAAACGAATTTGGTGCTTTTTTAGATTGGGGCCTTGAAAAACATTTGCTGGTACCCTTTGGAGAACAGCAGACAAAAATGATTGAAGGAGAATCTTATGTAGTTTATTGTTACCTCGATGAAAAGTCATTCAGGTTAGTAGCTTCATCAAGATTGAACAGATTTACTGAGAATGACGAGATATCATTAAATCCCAAGGAAGAAGTAGATCTTTTGGTTAGCAGACGATCCGAATTAGGCTGGAATGTCATTATCAATAATAAATACAAGGGACTGGTATTTAAAAGTGAAGTATTTCAACCTATGAAAGTTGGGGCGAAATTAAAAGGGTATGTAAAGAATATTCGAGAGGATAATAAAATTGATATTTCTTTAAAACCGATTGGCCATTTGGGTCTTGAACCTGCTGCTAAACAGATTTTTGAGAAGTTGGAATTGGCAAATGGATATATCCCAATACATGATAAATCATCTCCGGAGGAGATACAGAAGATGTTTCAAATGAGTAAAAAATCCTTCAAAAAGGCTATTGGAACCTTATATAAGGAAAGAAAAATTAAAATTAAAAGTGACGGGATTTATGCAGTATAAGCAGTATTATTTTTCAATAGTTTTAAACAATTACTGATCGCGTTTTTAATTCTTCCCTTAAATCTGTTATTTTTGCTAAATAAACTTATATATTTTGTTGATAATAAGCTTTTTACTTATTTTTAACCGTTGACCCCTAAATTAAATATCAAATGCCATTTATTGAAGAAAGCGATTTATTAGAATTACATAAAGACATTGACAAAGCGCAGATTATAAATGAGCGCTTATTAGATCAGATAAAATTTAAAAATAAAGAATTAAAAAGAAGTAAGATCCAAAGAAATATACTCGCTGGAGTCACTACACTTTTTCTAATAGGAACTCTTGCAATTACTTCATTTACTGCCGGCCTTAGTAGATCTAATACCTATGACAATCAAAATTTATTAGTTTCAATTGATAGCCTGGATGCTGTAAAAACCAGAATTGACAATCTTCAGCAAAAGAATGAAGAGCTGAGTTTAGTAAAAGAATTCTATCTGGCGAAGATGTTTTTAGAAAAAGAAAAAATATATTCAGTTCAGGTTAAATCCTTTGTTGACAATAACCTTACCCTTGCCTCAGAATCTTTAACAAATACGATGTTTGTTAAAACCAATCCTTTTTATTCTTATTCCCTTGGAAATTTTGAAACGTTGGAAGAAGCCAGGTCCTTTAGGTATCAATTAGTTAAAATGGGCTTTGAAGATGCTTTTGTGGCATCCTATCAGGATGGAAAGCGGATAAAAATTGAAGATCCTTATTAGTGACCAAATTCAGAGCCTGGCTTAGTGCAGCCCGCTTAAGAACTCTTCCCTTATCATTGTCTGGTATATTAGTAGGTACCGCTTTGGCTAATATCTATGGTCATTGGGATTTGTATATTTTTATTTTTGCTTTATTAACTACAGTCGCTTTTCAAATAACGTCGAATTTTGCGAATGATTATGGAGATGGAGTGAAGGGCACTGATAATGATGATAGAATTGGACCCATGCGCGCACTTCAAAGCGGCCAATTATCTAAAAGCGAATTAAAAACCGGGATTCGTATTTCTGTTGTTATAGATTTATTACTGGTCTTTCTGCTGTTATACTTTTCTTTTAAGGAGGAACATCTTATATATGTGCTTTTATTCATAATATTTGGGGTTGCCAGTATTTGGGCCGCTATTCGGTATACAGTTGGCAATAATGCTTATGGGTATAAAGGATTTGGTGACCTTTTTGTATTTATATTTTTTGGACTATTAAGTGTCCTGGGTTCCATGTTTTTATATACAAAATTTTTAATAGCTATGGCCATACTTCCTGCTGTTTCAATAGGTTTTCTTAGTACTGCAGTACTTAATTTAAACAACTTAAGAGATATTGAATCGGATAAGAAGGCCAATAAAAATACATTGATAGTCAAAATTGGACGATCTAAAGGGAAAGCATATCATTTTGTCTTAATTATTTTAGCTTTCGTTTTTATGCTCACATTTGTAGGGACTCATTTCTACTCGTGGAAAAGCGCCATCTGTCTGATCGCATTTGTTCCTCTTTTTATCCATTTGAGAGCAGTAAAAAAGATTGAAAATCCCAAGAATTTTGATCCTGAATTAAAAAAAGTAGCACTCAGTACTTTTCTGTT
>JABDPH010000101.1 GCA_013042925.1 Eudoraea sp. | reverse complement strand
GGGGAATACAGGTGCGGAAATTGCACTGGATTTAGCTGAGGCAAAAATAGATGTAGGTGTTTCCATAAGAAGTGAAATTGCGGTTATCCCCAGAGATTTTTTGGGTAGGCCCATTCAACTCACGGCTAAAAAGTTAGCCAAATTGCCTTTTCGGTTAGGTGATATTATTGGAGCACTGGTGCGAAGAATAACCTTTGGTGACATTAAAAAATACGGGCTTCCGGTTTCAAAAACCCATCCAAGGATACTTATTCAGGAGCATGGGAGAACACCAATAATAGATTTGGGAACTATTGCTAAAATTAAAAAAGGAGCGATCAGAGTTCTTAAAGATGTCCTCGAATTTCATGAAAACAGCATTCGCTTTGCCGATAATAAAATTGAAGAATTTGATATGGTTATTTTAGCCACCGGTTATTATCCTGCCATAACTAAATTTCTGGAAAATAGGGGTTCTGTTCTCAATTATGCGGGAGAACCTGCCAATAAGATTGCTAAAGGAGAACAAAAAGGCTTGTATTTTATAGGTTATGACAAATTTACTTTAGGGGGTATTTTGGGTACTCTAAAAAACGATTCAGCTTTAATCCTAAAAAGTATAAAAAACGACTCTATTCAATAAATAATTATGAAAATAAAATACTTATTATTTGTACTGATACTAATGGCCTCATTAGCTAAAACATATGGCCAGGAGGGGGATAAGCTTGGTTCCTGGTATGTGTATAACGGTTTTTTTAATTTTAGCCCCAAGGTTGAATTATTCTTTGAAAGTCAATGGCGCACATGGGAACCTATCTCAAACACCCAAACCCTCTTTTTCAGGCCATTTATCAGTTACAACTTTACCCCCAATTTTCAATTGGGTTTAAGTCAGGAATACCATATGAACTGGTCGTATTCTGAAATGCCGGAAGACAGGGTCAAAACGGAAGAGTACCGCACAACATTGCAGGCCATGTTGTTTCAACATATAGATTGGGTCTCCATTCAACACCGGTTTCGGTATGAGTTCAGGTTTTTGGATGAAAAAGGCAACCAAAGGGTTCGCTACAGACTTCAGTTAGGTATTCCGATTTCAAAGAAAAAAATAGAAAAAGGAGTATTTTTCTCCACTGTAGGCAATGAATTTATGGTAAATACCCAAAAAGAATTGAACCTGAGTCAGCTGAGAACCTATGCAATGCTGGGCTATCAACTGTCTAAATCTACCAATATACAATTCGGATATATGTATATCTCCAGGCCATCCGCTGATAATTTACACAGGTTACAGTTTTTCCTGACACAAAAATTCAAATTTTACAAAACTCCTCCGGAAGACCTGTAAGCCGGCAGCTATAAATTAATGGATTAAAGGAAGCCTTTTTACGAGATGCTTGCCCTGGAACTGAGGTTTACATTTGCTGAACGTTGAATGGAGGTTAGGCCTAAGCAGTTGCATCAAAACCAGATTAGTCCTATATTTAATTAACTGATATTTTAAATTTCATCCTTAACGGCCTTCAAGCCGGTAAGCTAAATCTGGAAACTCATCAAAACAGCAATCACTATGAAAAATTTAGGCTTAATTCTTTTTGTATTTCTAATCCTTCAAAGCTGCACAAATAAACAACAAGCCCAAAATACCGGTATTCAGAAGAGTAGTTATCTGGATTATTCCAAACGGGATGATATATTAAGCGGGGGCGTAAAGATGGTTCCGGTTCAAACCTCAGCCGGAGAATTTAAAGTTTGGACCAAAAGGATTGGCAACAACCCTGACCTGAAGGTATTGTTATTGCACGGCGGGCCCGGTTTTACCCATGAATATCTGGAAGTCTTTGATTCGTACTTTCCAAACGCCGAAATAGAATATTACTATTATGATCAGCTCGAATCTTATTACAGTGATACACCTAATGACAGTACCTTATGGAGTGTGGACCGGTATGTGGAGGAGGTAGAACAGGTTAGAAAAGCGCTTGGTTTAAACTCAGATAATTTTTACCTCTACGGAAGTTCCTGGGGGGGTATCTTATGCATGGAATACGCACTAAAATACCAGCAAAACCTAAAAGGTCTTATTATATCTAACATGATGGCATCTATTCAGGATTATGTTGCCTATGCCAATGATGTCCTTGGCCCGCAATTACCGTCGGATGTATTGGAAGAAATAAGGGGCCTGGAAGCAAAAGGTGATTATAGCAACCCAAGATATTCTGAGTTAATTTATAACAACTATTATCCGAAACATGTATTGCGAATGCCCCTGGAAGAATGGCCTAATCCTGTGAACAGGGCATTTGCCCATGTAAATATGGATTTCTATGTAACCATGCAAGGTCCCAGTGAATTTGGAGTGGTGGGAGATGCAAAATTGAAAAATTGGGATGTAAAAGCAGAACTTTCAAAAATTACTGTTCCAACTTTAGCTATTGGCGGGGCTTATGACACTATGGATCCAAAACACATGGAATGGATAGCTACAGAAGTTCAGAATGGACAGTATTTGCATTGCCCTAACGGGAGTCATTTAGCCATGTACGATGACGCAGAAATCTATTTTGAGGGTTTAATAGATTTTATTAAAAATGTAGACCTTGAAAAGTCCAATTAATGGTTAAACAAGAGAGAACAGAGATACTAAGGGCTTCCCTAATGGTAGTGAC
>JABDPH010000097.1 GCA_013042925.1 Eudoraea sp. | reverse complement strand
GGGATACCCGGAGTATTGTTACACATCCCGCATCTACAACACACAGCAAGTTGTCTGCAGAAGAAAGATTGGAATGTGGAATTACCGATGGAATGGTGCGAATATCTGTTGGTCTTGAGCATACAGACGATATTATTAACGACATAGGACAGGCCTTGGATAGGATATGAGAAATAGGAATATTCCTATTTTGACTATCTTCGCATAATGCTTTCTAAAAAGACAAAATACGGGATAAAGGCCCTTACTTATTTGGCATCTCAAAGCAAACGCGAGCCGGTTCAAATTTCGGAAATTGCCCGGCACGAGAATATTCCTCAAAAGTTTTTGGAAAGTATTTTACTGACTTTGAGAAATACAGGATTTTTAGGATCAAAAAAGGGAAAAGGAGGGGGTTATTATTTACTAAAAGATCCTGGTGAAATTCCCATGACAACCGTTATTCGCGTGTTGGAAGGCCCAATTGCCATGGTGCCTTGTGTAAGCCTTAACTTTTACGAAAAGTGTGACGACTGTCCGGATGAAAATAAATGCACTGTACACAAATTAATGCTTCAGGTACGCGACAGCGTTCTGGAAGTTTATAGGAATAATACGCTTGCCGATCTTATATTGGCATAAAAAATCTTCAGAATCTTTGGCATAACAATGAATCATTCATAATAATTATCTGATTTTTTAATTAATCTACTAAAACTATAGGGTAAACATAATATTGATGAAAATTTAACGTCTTACTTTGAAATATTGTTCTATTTTTGATTACTCTATTAAATCCATAGGATAAAAATATTCTAAAATGATTGCTGACCAAATTTTGATTAATAGGAGAACTGCGAATAGCAGTTATCAAACAGATATAGTTTCCGAGCAGCCAAAAAGAAGCATAGCAAAGTCAATAAGCTGGCGAGCTATCGGAACATTAGACACAATAATTATATCATGGATCATTACCGGAACTCTTTCATTGGCATTTTCTATTGGTTTAGTAGAATTGGTCACAAAGATGGTCCTGTATTTTTTACATGAACGAATGTGGAATACCATTAAATGGGGAAGGTAATTTTAACTTTAAATAAATAAGATATGAGCTTGTCAACACAGGATATAGAACATTTAAATAATCATTTCAGAGGGATTCCTCCGGAAGAGATAATTTCATGGGCAATTCTATATGGTGCCGAATCTGTGGTTACTACTAATTTCAGACCATATGAAGTAGCTATATTAAACGCGGTTACAGAGGTTAAATCAGATATACCTGTTATATGGTGCGATACCGGATACAATACCCGCAATACCTATAAACACGCCGAAGAATTGATCTCAGGCTTAAATTTAAATATAAAATTGTATGTTCCCAGGCAGACAACTGCACATAGAGATGCCGTAATGGGAATACCGGATATTGATGACCCCAGGCATAAAGAATTTACGGAACAAGTTAAACTAGAACCTTTCAGAAGGGCAATGGCTGAATACAAACCAGATGTTTGGTTTACTAACCTGAGAAAAGGCCAGACTGCTCTAAGAGATAAACTAAATATTTTAAGCTTAAGTGAAGAGGGAGTGCTAAAAGTAAGTCCATTTTACCATTGGAATGATACACGCCTCGACGCCTATTTAAATGCACGGGGCCTTCCTAACGAGCACAATTATTTTGATCCAACAAAGGTTCTCGAAAACAGGGAGTGCGGTTTACACACCTAGGATCCACAAAGGATTAGCTTGCTAGAGGACTAAAGGATATTTAAAGATATCATAATTAAGGCCTATTCATTTTAATAAATCTATATAATACATAGACTAAGTAGAATATTATGCAAAGTTTTAGAACTGAAATAGAAAATCCAATAGTAGAAAAAGACATTATTGAGCTGGAGAAAAAAATCAGGGAGTTCAAAGGTGGAACTATTGATGAGGAAAAATTCAGGAGTCTGCGCCTGGCCCGAGGGGTTTATGGACAAAGACAGCCTGGCGTTCAAATGATTCGTATAAAATTACCCTATGGAAAAGTGAGCTCAAGGCAACTGCATAGGATTTCGGATGTAGCAGATGAATATTCTACTGGAAGACTGCACATTACTACACGGCAGGACATTCAGATACATTATGTAGACCTGGAACGTACCCCTGAACTTTGGGCCAAACTGGAAAAGGATGAGGTAACACTTAGAGAAGCGTGTGGCAATACCGTAAGAAATGTTACCGCAAGCGAAACATCTGGGATAGACAGTGATGAACCGTTTGATGTTTCACCTTATGCTCAAGCCGTTTTCGAATATTTTTTGAGAAATCCAGTTGGTCAGGAAATGGGCCGTAAGTTCAAAGTTTCCTTTTCTTGTAGTGATACAGATACCGGACTATCTTATATGCATGATCTGGGTTTTATAGCCAAAATTCAAGTAGGTGTAAAAGGTTTTAAAGTAATGCTGGGAGGAGGTTTGGGTTCACAACCTCGTCATGCAGATGAACTATTTTCATTTCTTCCAAGCCATGAAATAATTCCTATGATGGAAACTGTTGTTCGCGTTTTTGACAGATATGGTGAAAGAAAGAGCAGAGCCAAAGCAAGACTGAAGTTTTTATTAAAGGATTTAGGCCTGGAAGCCTTTAGAGAATTATTAATTGCAGAAAAGAAAGCGATTCCTTACAAACGGTACCCCATTGATGTAAGCTCTTATCCCAGGTGGTTATTTCAGATGCGCAGGTTCAGCCAGTAATTATTGAAGATACAGGCGCTTTTGAACAATGG
>JABDPH010000092.1 GCA_013042925.1 Eudoraea sp. | reverse complement strand
CATGGGAAATCATCCTGGGAATACCGAGTAAGCGACCAGGACAGACCCTTGCAGAAGAGGGGAATAAATGATGCGCATCTTGTAAGCACTGAATTTAAGAGGCTGTCCCAGAGTATAGATTCAGCCCATTCTAGCCCGGCAAACAGGGCTCTTCATACCTGTATGATATTCCTAAGGACTTTTAATTATCCTTTGGAAAAATTAAAGATTACAGATCAATTGTATGATTTTTCGGGAGAAGCTGTAATGTCCTTTATAAAACAACTGGATGATAATCATAACAAAGTAATGATTTTTGGCCATAATTATGCACTAACCAACGTTGTAAATCATTTGGGAAACAAGGCTATCGATAACGTACCTACTTCGGCATTGGTACAAATAAGCTTTGATGTCACAAGTTGGAAAGAGATTAAAAATGGTATTACGGAACATATCCTTATTCCTAAACAACTCAGATAATGATTAAGACTAAAAATCAATACATCAACCGGGAAATTAGCTGGTTGATGTTTAATGATCGTGTATTGCAGGAGAGTGCGGATAAAAACGTTCCATTGATAGAACGACTTCGATTTTTAGGAATTTTCTCCAATAATTTGGATGAGTTTTTTAAAGTAAGGTACGCTACTATTAAAAGAATTGTCCTGGCAGGTAAAAAAGGGAAGAGTGCCCTGGGAGGGGAGAAGGCAAAGGACTTGCTAGCAGAAATTACCAAAATTGTAATTGATCAACAAAGTAAAAGCCTTGAAATTCATGGGGATATTGAGCAAGAATTAGAAAGTCAGGGTATTTTTCTTATCAATGAAACCGAGGTATCTGAAAGCCAGGCTGAATTCATTAAAAATTATTTTATAGAAAAGGTTAGCCCCCTGTTAATGACCATAGTTTTAAATGATCTTAATCAATTCCCTCTCTTAAAGGATACAGAAGCTTACCTGGCCGTAAAAATGGTTCTTAAGGAAACCGAAAAAGACCAAAAGCACCAAAGTATTGAGAAGAATCGTTATGCGCTGATAGAGATTCCAAAAGGCACGGACCGCTTTGTGGTTTTGCTACCTGAAGGAAATAAAAATTTCATCATTATACTAGATGACCTGATAAGGTTTTGTTTGGATCGCATATTTCCAATGTTTGACTATAAGTCTATTTCTGCGCATATGATTAAAATAACAAGAGATGCGGAATTAGACATTGACAATGATTTGAGTAAGACATTTATAGAAAAAATATCATCGAGTGTTCAAGGAAGAAAAATTAGTGACCCGGTTCGGTTTGTATATGATAAAAGTATAGGTGAGGATACCTTGGAATTTCTAAAAGGAAAAATGGGCATCAAAGATACAGATAGTGTAATTCCGGGAGGTCGTTATCACAACAGACGAGATTATATGAGCTTCCCAAGTTTAGGAAGACAAGATCTTATGTATGACAAAATCACACCTCTTCCCGTAAAAGGTCTGAGTCTGGAAGCAAGCTTATTAGAGCACATAGCTGAAAAGGATTTCCTTATGTACGCGCCATACCATACTTTTTCTTATATCATCAAATTCCTAAGGGAAGCTGCGTTGGATCCGAAAGTAAAAAGCATAAAAATTACTGTATATCGTCTTGCAAAGGATTCACAAGTGGCAGCATCCTTAATAAATGCGGTAAAAAATGGTAAAAAAGTTACCATGCAGATAGAATTACGGGCTCGTTTTGATGAACAAGCTAATATTAAGTATGCGGAAGAATTACAAGCCGAAGGTGTAAAGCTGATCTTTGGAGTCCCCGGTTTAAAAGTTCACAGCAAAATTTGCGTAATTGAACGGGAGGAGGGAGATTTAATTAAGCGGTATGGATTTATTAGTACCGGTAACTTTAATGAATCAACCGCTAAAATATATACAGATTATACGCTTTTTACTGCTAATGAATCTATTTTAAAAGAACTCAAGATTGTCTTTGATTTTTTTGAAACCACTTACAAAATATACAAATACAAACATTTGATAGTTTCTCCCCACTATACAAAAAGTTTGTTTAAGAAGTTTATTGACAAAGAAATAGAAGCTGCAAAACAAGGCAGAGATGCTTACATAAAAATAAAGATGAACAGCTTTACCTCCTATGAAATGGTGGATAAATTATATGAGGCTAGCAGGGAAGGGGTCAAAATCCAGCTTATTATCAGAGGTGTGTGTTGTCTTATCCCCGGGGTTGAAGGTATGAGCGAAAATATTGAAGCTATAAGTATTGTTGATAAATTTTTGGAGCATCCGCGGGTCTTTATTTTTGGCAATGACGGTAACCCCAAAATTTATATTTCATCCGCAGACTGGATGACACGTAATTTGGATAATAGGGTGGAGGTTGGATGCCCAATTTATGATGAAGATATTAAACAGGAATTAATAGATACTTTTGAAATTTCCTGGAGGGATAACGTAAAAGCCCGAATTTTTAATGGGCAACAGAACAATATTTATAGGAAGAATGAATTACCTAAGTTGCGCTCTCAATTCGTAATTTATGATTATTACCTCAATAAATTGAATCAGAAAAATATAGAAATTTGAATAACTGGAGGTTGTTTTCCAATTTAAGAGTAGGGCATAACAATTTCAGGGACCTGAAATTCATTTAGGCGTTGGAATTATAAAACCTGGTAGCGTGAAAAGGACCTATTCCTTATAAAATTTGATAAGAAAACAATTGGGTTTTATATTAGTGGCCACAACTATGTATTGGTTTTGGGCTAACCGTGAATAGTCTCTTTCTTCCCAAGATTTTTCATGATCTCTGCTTCATAAAGTAAAAGCTCCTGCCATTTTTTATCTACTTCTTCCTTTTGGCCATATTTTCTGGCAAATTTCAAAAACATGCTATAATGTCCTGCTTCACTAATCATGAGTTTGTGATAAAAATCTGCCAATTCCTTGTCCTGAAGTTGCTCTGAAAGCAACCTGAACCGCTCACAGCTCCTGGCTTCAATTAATGCGGCATATAAAAGGCGATGCACAAGCTGTGTAATCCGGTTTCCTCCTTTCGGAAAAAATTTCATAAGTTGAATGACGTATTCGTCCTTGCGATACCTCCCCAGTGTTTTACCTCGGTTAAGGATCTTGTCATGTACCATTTTAAAATGACCCATTTCCTCCCGTGATAGTGCTATCATTTCCTGTACCAACTCCGGATATTCCGGAAAATTAATTATCAATGAGATAGCTGTACTTGCAGCCTTTTGTTCACAATAGGCATGATCAGTCAGAATTTCATCAATATTTTTTTCTACTATGTTTACCCATCGGGGATCAGTTGGTAATTTGAGTCCTAACATAACTTGAATTTTTGCTAAATTAAAAAGAACCTGTGAAACACTTGTGCTAATTAAAAACTATATCCGAATTATAATAGAAGAGGTTTGTAGTTATCTTAATATATTTGTACAGTCAAAGAATTCCCTTTTGTTTAACTCCTTATTTACTTAGTAGATAGAATATATGCAGCATTTGGATACATGTAAAGAATTGCCTAAAATACTTGGCGACAGTTTAGATGAAGAAACACGTGCCTGGATAAAGAACAAATTAGACATTATTATTGAATCAAAATCTGCAAAGGAATTATATCTGTCCTATAGTTTAATAGCCGGTAAAATTGATACTACAATAAAACCAAAAATCCAGGGAGTAAATCAGGAATTGACCCAATACTTAATCGCACATAATGCAGACCTTCTCCAAATTGCCCGGATTTATCTGCTCACCAGAGTGCTTGAATCAGATAAAGCATATTTTTCATCTAAGGTGGCAAATCTTATTCAGGTAGCAGATACCAGTGAGCTTGAAACCTTTTTGAAGTTTTTGATACTTTTACCAAATGCTGGGGATTTTAACCAGGTTGGAGTTGAGGCATTGCGAACTAATATTGGGACTATTTTTGACGCTATTGCATTAAACAATCCATATCCTTCAAAATACTTTAATGATCAGCAATGGAATCAGATGTATTTGAAAGCTGCATTTATGGAGCGTAATTTAGGAGAGATTGTTGATATAGATAAAAGAGCTAATAGCGATTTAACCAGAATTATTTCAGATTATGCCCATGAGCGCTGGGCGGCTTCAAGGGATATTGATCCCATGTTCTGGAGACCTGTATCAGGATTTTTGGAAGGTATATTGCTAAAAGATATGGATCATTTATTTAAGAGTGAAAATAGAATTGAGAATTTGGCCGCTGCACTTTGTTGTTATAATTCTCCTAAACCAAAAGCCATTGAACTCTTGAACAAGTATCCTCATTTAAAGCAGAAGGTAGCGAATAATGAGGTTAACTGGGAAAATTTAAAAAAATAAACTATGAAGGAAAAAATGATGATAATTGACCCTCATATACATATGACTTCGAGGACAACCGATGATTACGAAGCTATGGCAGCATCGGGAATTGTTGCAATTATTGAACCCTCTTTCTGGTTGGGTCAGCCTCGTACTCAAGTTGGATCATTTCAAGATTATTTTAGTAGCCTTGTAGGGTGGGAGCCCTTTAGAGCAAGTCAGTTTGGGATTAAACACTATTGTACCATAGGATTGAACTCCAAAGAGGCTAATAATGAACCCCTGGCTGAACAGGTAATGGAACTTTTGCCTTTATACCTTCACAAAGAAAATGTTGTTGCTATTGGAGAAATAGGCTATGATGATCAAACCCCTGCTGAGGATAAGTATTTTAGAGAACAACTTGAACTTGCCAAGGAATTGAATATGACGGTTCAGGTTCATACGCCCCATAGGGATAAGAAAGCCGGAACTCTCAGGAGCATGGAGGTATGTATTGAACATAAACTGGACCCTGGTAATGTAATAATTGATCATAATAATGAGGAAACTGTAAAAGACGTCTTAGATAAAGGTTTTATAGCAGCTTTTACCATTTATCCTAAAACTAAAATGGGTAATGAACGCATGGTAGAAGTAGTCCGTAAATATGGCAGCTCCAATATAATAGTAGATAGTTCTGCAGACTGGGGCGTCAGTGACCCGTTGGCTGTACCGAAAACAGCTGCCCTAATGTTAAAGCGAGGTATAGCCCGTGAAGATGTTGTGAAAACCTGTTATAAAAATGCATTGGATGCTTTTAGCAAAAATGGGAAAATGAAAGAATCAGACTGGTTGAATCCAAAGGGGATCAATCAATCCATTCTTTTTAATGATAATAGCGTTTTAAGGGGACAGGAACCTCGTATTGACGCAGATCAAATAAAATAGAATGAACACGGTGCTCCTCGGGTACTCAAAGCTTGCCAGGCCAGCAAACTTGCCCACCGCCATGGCGGATATATTGGCTGGTTCAAGTATTTCCGGATTAACTTTCTTAATTACAACAGACACTTCCTTAAACGGACTTCCATACCTTAATTTAGTATTACTTATATTTTCCTCGATTTTCCTTTATGCCGGGGGAGTTGTTCTAAATGACGTGTTTGATTTTAAAATTGACCAGATAGAACGACCAGAAAGACCAATTCCAAAAGGAGACGTATCCCTAAAAGGAGCTTCATTCTTTGGAACCGGATTGTTGCTGTCAGGAATTTTCTTATCATTCTTTGTGAATCAACTTAGTGGTATTATAGCTGTTGTTCTGGCTTTGATGATCCTACTTTATGATTCTTTCTCCAAAAAATATCAATTTCTGGGGCCTCTTAATATGGGACTATGCAGAGCATTAAACCTTATTTTAGGAATGTCTTTATTCGGTGAAATATTTCATTGGATGTATGCCGTAATTCCGCTTTTGTATATTTTTGCAATTACGCTAATTAGCAGGGGAGAGGTTTATGGGGAAAATAAAAAGCATATAATTTGGGCAGGACTATTATATGCAATGGTTGTTTTTATCATTTTGATGATTACACCGGATATACGGACACAGTGGATTAGTTTATTTCCTTTCATGGGTTTGTTTATATTTCTGATTTATCATCCTTTAATTAGAGCATATAGAGTAAATTCACCTGAAAACATTAAAAAAGCCGTTGTCAGCGGCGTGCTCTCAATAATTGTTTTGGATGCATCTCTCGCTGTAGCATTTGACGGATGGCAGTTTGGTTTAATTGTTTTACTATTGCTACCCTTGTCATACATACTCGCTAAGATATTTGCGGTAACATAAATTAGAAACATGCAATTAAAACCCATAGAACAGTCTTTTGCGGTAAACTTTAAATATAGTTTACATTTTACAAGCGACTTATTTGAGAGCAACAACGATTTGTTCAAGGAGGTTATTAAGTCTTATAAGCCAAATGAAAAGGTAAAGCTACTATTCGTCCTAGACGATGGTGTACTTAAAAATCATCCTAAGTTGAGTGAAACCATAAAAGAATATTGTCTTCTCCATAATAATCATTTGCAATTAACAGAGTGTCTGGTGACTCCGGGGGGAGAAAAATCCAAAAACGACCATAGTAATGTCGCCAGGATAATTGCCGGAATTAACAATTATGCAATTTGCAGGCACTCCTTTGTGGTTGCCATTGGGGGTGGCGCCGTAATAGATATGGCCGGGTATGCCGCTTCAGTTGCTCACAGGGGGGTTAAACTTATTCGTATTCCAACTACCGTACTCTCTCAAAATGATGCTGCGATAGGGGTTAAGAATGGAATAAATGCTTATAACAAAAAGAATTTTATCGGCACTTTTGCCCCACCTTACGCCATATTAAACGACAGCAAATTTTTGACAAGCCTTGAACAGCGCGATTGGATTGCAGGTGTGGCCGAGGCCATTAAGGTTGCTCTTATCAAAGATGAAGTTTTCTTTAAAACAATTAAGGAAAATGCAATTAAATTGAAAGAACGCGATATGGATGCCATGCTTAACACTATTTACAGATGTGCCGAAATGCATATGGAACATATTGCCAAAGGTGGTGATCCATTTGAAAGTGGGTCTTCCAGACCTTTGGATTTTGGTCATTGGTCCGCTCATAAATTGGAACAGATGAGTGATTATTCTTTGAGGCATGGTGAAGCCGTGGCAAAGGGTATTGCACTCGATTTGACATATTCTCAGCTCATGGGTTTTATTTCAGTTGATATTTTGGAAGAAATATTGGCTGTAATGACAGAAATTGGCTTTGATTTATCTATTCCTATTTCAGGAGACAATGAAATACAGGAGTTATTAAAGGGAATCCAGGAGTTTCGGGAGCATCTTGGAGGGGAATTGACAATAACATTAATAAATGGTATTGGTAAGAAAATGGATGTACACCAAATAGATATGGAATTAATGAAAAAGGCAGTAAATTCCCTGAATAGTAAATATAAAATTAATGTAGCATAAACTATGCTGATCAATGATAAATACCATCTGACTTATTGCACCAATATTCATCCGGGACAGGATTGGGCAAGCACCTTTCAGAGTATAGTCGACTACCTGCCTGTTATAAAGAAGAATATTTCAAAGGAACAAGCATTTGGCATAGGATTGCGGCTTTCCAATAAAGCAAGTGAAGAACTTGCGATGAATGATAATCTTCCACAATTTAAAAGTTGGTTAATTAAAAACGGTCTTTATGTATTTACCATGAACGGCTTTCCTTATGGAAATTTTCATGATGAAGTTGTAAAAGATAAAGTACATGAACCCGACTGGACAACAAGGGATAGGGTCAATTATACCATAAGACTATTTGAACAGTTAGCTTTTCTATTACCTGAACGTATTTCCGGAGGTATTTCTACATCACCAATTAGCTACAAGCATTGGCATGCAAGTGCAGAAGACAAAAAGGATGTCATGGAGAAGGGAGCGATGCATTTGGCTGAGCTCATACTTAAACTCCATGAACTTGAAGAAAGTACATCCAAGTATCTTCATATAGATATTGAGCCGGAACCGGATGGGATGCTCGAAAATACTGAAGATGTTTTAACTTTTTACAACAAGTTTCTTTTACCAATTGCAAAGAAAGAGCTGATAAAAAAGCTTAATGTAGGTGAAGAAAAGGCTAAAAATTTGGTTTTGCGCTATTGCACACTTTGTTATGATATCTGTCATTTTTCACTAGCCTATGAAGAACCCGTCTATACTTTTGAAAAATTAGACAATGCTGGAATCAAAATTGGAAAAATACAGGTTAGTGCTGCGTTGAAAGCTAAATTTAATTCCTTACATAAGGATAAAATATGGGAAACCCTGGGGCAATTTGATGAGCCTACTTATCTGCATCAGGTGACTGTAAATTCAAATGAGGGGGTTAAAACTTATAATGACCTGCCCATTGTTCTCAAGAACAAACCAGATGTGGAAGAATTAAGAGCTCATTTTCATGTGCCTATTTTTCTTGAATCTTTTGAAGAACTATACTCTACTCAGGATCATATCCTGAAGGTGATAGCTATTCTCAAGCAACATCTTATTTCAGAACACCTGGAAGTTGAGACATACACCTGGGATGTTCTTCCGTCCTATCTTAAAAAAGATCTTTCAGAATCCATAATCCGTGAAATGAACTGGCTAATAGACAAACTATAAAAGGTATGAATAAAACCGTGGTTCTGAATGTTGTTGGTTTAACCAAAAGACTAATTGGTGAGCATACTCCTTTTATTAAATCGTTTCTTGAAAAAGGTGATTCAGCCTCAATTACACCGGTTCTGCCAGCGGTCACTTGTACTTCTCAAACAACTTATCTTACAGGTAAATGGCCAACAGAACATGGTATTGTCGGCAATGGATGGTATTTTAAGGATGAATGTGAGGTAAAATTCTGGAGACAATCGAACAAACTAATTAAAAGTGACAAGTTATGGGATGAGATGAAACAATTGGATAGTAATTTTAGTTGTGCTAATCTTTTCTGGTGGTATAATATGTATTCCACAGTTGATTTCAGTGTTACACCGCGTCCTAATTATCTTGCAGATGGCAGGAAGATTCCCGACATCTATTCACACCCTCCTGAGTTAAGGGACCATTTACAAAATAAGCTTGGTACATTTCCATTGTTTAATTTTTGGGGTCCTAAAACTTCCGTAAAATCTAGTCAGTGGATTGCAGATGCCGCAATTAATACTGACAAATTATATGATCCTACGCTTACATTGGTTTACCTGCCACATTTGGATTATAATTTACAGAGACATGGTATTGATTTCCCCAAAATAAGCAAGGAT
>JABDPH010000090.1 GCA_013042925.1 Eudoraea sp. | reverse complement strand
ACAACATTATCATTCTTATCGCGCAATAATTCAAGTTCATACTCCTTCCATCCCATGAGAGCCTTATCAATCATAACTTCATGTATGGGTGATATTTCAAGACCACGACTCAACAGATCATCAAAATCCTCCGGCTTGTATACTATTGAAGCTCCGGCACCACCAAGAGTATATGAAGCCCTAATCACCAGGGGGAAACCAAATTCCTGGGCAATTTCCTTTCCCTCTAAAAAGGAAGTAGCAGTTGACTGGGGTGCCATTCCAATACCTATTTTAAGCATTAACTCGCGGAATTTCTCTCGATCTTCGGTAATATTTATGGCATCTATATCAACACCTATAATTTCAATTCCAAAGTCGTCCCAAATACCTTTATCTCCAGCCTCAATGCACAAATTCAGAGCAGTTTGTCCGCCCATAGTGGGTAAGACCGCATCAATATTTGGATGTTTCTTTAGTATTTGAATTATAGATTTAGTAGTCAGAGGAAGTAAGTATATATGATCTGCCATGGTAGGATCTGTCATAATAGTAGCGGGATTGCTATTAATTAAAACAGTCTCAATACCATCTTCTTTTAATGAGCGAAGCGCCTGAGATCCGGAATAATCGAATTCACAAGCTTGTCCTATTATTATTGGTCCGGACCCAATTATTAGTATTGATTTTAAATCCTTACGTTTTGGCATTTCTTTATTTTTTAGATTTAATATTACTTACTGGATAAAAAAAAGGTGCTACTTTTAAAAAGTAACACCTGTTTATTTTGATAATTTCAATCATTATTTTTTGTGTCTCGGCTCTGAAGATACACTAAGTTTTTTTCTTCCTTTAGCTCTTCTCCTCGAAAGAACTTTACGTCCGCTTACTGAAGCCATGCGCTCCCTGAATCCATGTTTATTTCTCCTCTTACGCTTGGATGGTTGAAATGTTCTTTTCATTACTGCTATTTTTTACTTTGGCATGCCAAAATCTGCGCGCAAATATACGAAGAGTTTTTGCTTTGCCAAATGGAATTAAAAAAATATTTCGGATAGTTTTAGTACTTTTGCGGGAACTTAAAAATTCTTGCATCAAAAGTTGAAAAAGTTATCTTCTTTAATTATTTATCTTCTCATTAATACAACATTATTTGGGCAATCTACAATGCAGTACAAGCTCTCCCCGGGTGATGTTTTTACAATTAAACAAGACGCAAATCAAATTATTAAACAAGAAATAGATGGGGCAACCCATGAAATCACCAATACGCTTCAGGGGATAATGGAATTTAGGGTTAAAGGTGATAATAATACTGTTTATGACATAGATGTTATGTTCAAAGATCTGAACTTAAAAATGACATCGAGCATACAGGGCGAATTGATGAACATACGTGCCAGAGACTATGAAGAAGATGATGCACAATCTAAAATCTTTAATAGTCTGTTAGATGTTCCAATTCAAATAACATTGGCAAGAACCGGCGATATTTTAGAAGTATCTGGCGGAGATAGTCTTGTGTCAAAAATGGCAAACGCGTCTGGTATGAAAGATGATTTTTCATTGAACATGATGAAAAAATCTCTTGAAAACGATTTTGGTTCCGAAGCACTTTCCAGTAGTTATGAACAACTGACCTACTTATACCCAATTGCTCCCATAGAAGTGGGAGATAGCTGGAATAATGAGTACACGGGTAAACTTCAGGCACAAAATACCTGGACACTAAATGAGATTACAGCAGAGAGTGCTAAAATAGACGGAAAAGCACTTGTGATTATGGATATTGTTGAAGCGTCTTCAACCATGAAGCTCAATGGCACGCAGGACTCCTCGGTTATTACGGACATTACAACTGGTTTTGTTAAAAAAATGACTGTCCGGGGCCTGGCTGAAGGATATACAACGATGACTCAGATGGGTAATATAGAAATCCCAACAAGTATAGAATCGACAATTATTTACGAATTAATAGAAAATTAAAAATGTTCAACAAAAATATTAAGCTGGTTATAGCAGGTCTTATAATTGCATATGCTGTTTACCAATTCATAGAAGGATACATTGGAAATGGTATTTTTCTTATTCTGCTTTCATTAATTTTCGTTTTTCTTTATTTCAGGAATGAATTTATTCTTCTTGCATTCCTTAGAATGCGGAAGCAGGATATGACCGGGACGGAAAAATGGCTCCTGAAAATAAAGAATCCTGAATCTTCTCTCACCCAAAAACAACAAGGTTATTACAATTACTTATTCGGAATTATATTTTCTCAAAAAAATCTCACACAAGCCGAAAAATATTTTAGAAAAGCACTAAAATTAGGTTTAAACATGGACTATGATGTAGCCATGGCCAAACTCAGTCTGGCAGGAATTGCCATGCAGAAAAGACGCAAGAGAGAAGCTACAACACTACTTCAGGAAGCTAAAAAGCTTGATAAGAATAATATGCTTACCGATCAGATTAAAATGATGCAGCAACAAATGAAGAAAATCTAAAGGTTTACTTTGATACTTTGTAGTAGCCCTTATTAGGAATTTCTAATGTATAGACTTTTCCGGAAGCATTATTAAGATGAGGTTCCCTTAACCATGGGTTATGCCGCTTAAGAATTTTGTAGTTGATTTCATATTGATGAGCAAAATCCGCAAAATTTTGCACCGGCTTATCAACCACCACATTAAACGTTGGAACCGCATTGTATAGATCATCATTATCAATATCAAATCCGTATTTATCGGGATTACTGAGTATTTCCTTTATTGCCATTATCCTAAAAACATAGCGACCTGTTTCCTCTCCTAAAAGCAAATCATAATAATCATTGGCCTGTTGTATCCCCATGAACTTATTTATAGAACCAGGACCGGCATTATACGCTGCTGCTGCAAGCGTCCAGCTACCGTATTTGTCTTTATATTTCTGTAAGTATCTACATGCCACTTCTGTGGACTTTGCCAGGTGATAGCGTTCATCAACATTAGCATTTATTTCCAATCCATATTCACGTCCGGTGGCCTTCATTATTTGCCAAAATCCCGTTGCTCCGGCATGGGATACAACATTTTGCAAACCGCTTTCAGCTACTGCTAAATATTTAAAATCATCAGGAATCCCATTTTTAGAAAGTATGGGTTCAATAACAGGAAAATATTTATGTGCGCGCTTCATAAGCAGAAGAGCATTTGACTGCCAATACGTATTCACCAAAAATTCCCGGTCAATTCGTTCCATTATTTCAGGATCTTCCTGAGGTACTCTTTCGTTAGCAAAATTTAAATCAGCCGGAATTTCAATAGCTGAAATTCTATATTCACTTGAAACATTCTTCTCCTTCATTTGAAGGTCTTTCCCCTGATATTCATTACCAAAATCATCCCCTTGTTGCACTGCAAAAATTAAGGTGCTTATTACAAAAACAACCCCTAAAATCATCAGTATATTCTTTATTATTCTCATAAAATATTATTTAGTCCCCTTTCAAAGGTATAAAATACAACTCCGTTATTCCAAAATAATTGTGGGCAATCGTTCATTAAACCATTTATATCTATGAATGATCATGGTATGTGTTCCCTTTGGAACTATAAGACAATTCTTAATATATTGAATAGGAAATACTACATCATTTTCGCCATGGATATGGATTAAATTTGGTTCGTAGCTACTTTGATTCCAATGAACTATCTTATCTATGCACCAGTCTATGTAATATTTATCACGCACAGCAAGGAATTGTTCATATAATTCCAACCGGCTTTTAATTGTCTCCCCGAAAGCATATTTAACTAAAAGTTCCACATTATTTATCAAACCGGTGGGTAATAATTTGTGGATCTTAGTGTATTTGGCAAACAGCAAACGTTTAGGTAATTCCGATTTTTGTTTTATGCTCGAGACGATAATAACTTTCTTTACTTCTATTAGCTTTGCCATTTCCTGAACAAGCAGTCCTCCTAATGAAACTCCTACCAGAACCGGCCGTTCATGTTTAATTTGCTCGCACATCTTAGCAGCATAGGCTTCAAAAGTAGTCCCGTACTCAGGAACAAACCATTCCAGTAAATGTATTTCAAATCTGTCTTTTGCCAATTCAATGTTCTTAAAAATAGTTGAACTTGCAGCCATTCCGGGCATCAAATAAACTGGAATTTTGGTTGTGGCCATTTGGTCTAAACTCTTGATTTTACTAGGAAATTAGCAAATTTTTTAATAATTTTGTACGCTGGTTGATAAATTACCCCTGCCGGTTGGAGAATTAATCATTGGCTAACATTATAGATAATTACGATTAATGCAAGATCGTAATTTTTTTATCTGAAACCATTTTAAATCAAACTATATGAATGAAGTAGCAATTAAGGATAATAGTTTCTTACGCCAATTTGAAACTAAGGTTGATGGTCATCTTGCCAAGATTGAATACTCTTCGCAGGAAAGAAAAGTCTTTTTAACCAAATTGGTTATTCCGGAAGAAATATCGCAAGAAGGTTTTAAAGAAGAATTTATTAAAGCGGTTTTGAATCAAATACAGGAACAAAACCTCAGAGTCGTTCCAACAAGTCCTCAAATTGCAGGTTTTTTACGAAAGAACAGACAATATAAGGAAATGCTCCCGGTGGGCATCCGGATTTGAAAATTTACGAACCTCCTTCACGGAGGTTTTTTTATGCCCAAACTTCATTCAGCACAAAATTTATTTGTACTAATCCATCTTCATAAATTTCAACCAGAGTTACTTCGTGTAAGGTATTTACTAAATCCGGATTCCAAGGTGTTTTTACCTTGACATAATTTTCTGTGAATCCATGGATATAACCCTCCTTATTTTCGCTTTCAAACAATACAGTTTTCTTCTTTCCCAGCTGACTCTCATAAAATGACCTTCTTTTTTTAACAGAAAGGCCCCGTAACATTTTACTTCGCTTACTCCTGACATTTTTTGGCACTACCTCCGACATACTGGCTGCTTCAGTACCATCTCGCTCTGAATAGGTGAAAACATGCAAATAGGAGATGTCCAGGGCGTTCAAAAAGTTATATGTTTCCAAAAAGATTTCATCCGTTTCACCGGGAAATCCTACGATAACATCTACGCCAATACAGGCATCAGGCATCACTTCCCTGATTCTATTTACCCTATCTACGTAGAGATCCGTGAGATAGCGCCTTTTCATTTTTTTTAAAAGTTCATCACTGCCACTCTGCAAAGGGATGTGAAAATGCGGTACAAAAGCATTACTACCCGCAACAAAATCTATGGTTTCATTTTTCAGGAGGTTAGGTTCAATCGAAGAAATTCGAAGTCTGTGAATCCCTTCAATCTTATCCAATGCTTTTACAAGGTCAAAAAAAGTATGTTGATGCTTTTTGTTTCCGAATTCTCCTTTACCATAATCCCCTATATTTACTCCGGTAAGCACGATCTCCTTAACGCCTTGTTCTGATATCTCCTTCGCATTTTTCAACACATTTTCAAGGGTATCACTTCTTGAAATACCCCTGGCGAGAGGAATAGTACAATACGTACATTTATAATCGCAACCATCCTGCACCTTCAAAAAAGCACGGGTTCTATCGCCTACAGCATAACTTCCAACATAAAAATCCACATCTTCAATTTCGCAGGAATGAACAACACCAAAGTCGTTCTTGGAAAGATCATTGATATAGTCTAATATCTTAAACTTTTCTGAAGCACCCAAAACCAAATCCACGCCATGAATATCTGCCAGGTCTTGCGGCTTTAATTGCGCGTAACATCCAATAGCTGCAACAAAAGCATCCGGATTTATTTTTTGGGCTTGCCTTACAAGAGTTTTGAAGCGTTTATCCGCATTCTCTGTAACAGAACAGGTATTTATGATATACATATCTGCACGCTCCGAAAAATCCACACGATCGTATCCTTTATTCTCAAAACCCCTCGCAATTGTCGAAGTTTCAGAAAAATTAAGCTTACATCCCAGCGTATAAAATGCTACTCTCTTCTTCATTAAATATTATGATCCTAAATTAGAGTTCGCAAAGATATCAAAATTTAATGCAAACATTTAAGCTATAGCAGTTTGGAAACCAATACCCCGGTTTACACTGCAAAATATTGATCACTGTGAATATTCAAGATATTGATTGGTCAGTAATTCCGGTACTGCTTTGTCAGCTCAAAAACCTGGTTAAGGATTTCTGCCTCCTGCTCATCAAAAATAACACCTCTTCTTGCCATCATTACCTCCGCTGCCTCATAGGCCTTCTTAGGCAAATACGTAGTAAACCCCGAAGCTCCTCCCCAACTGAAGCTGGGTATAAAATTCCTGGGAAAACCCGGGACATAGATATTTGCATTTACTCCAATTACGGTTCCTGTATTAAACATTGTATTAATCGCTGTCTTACTGTGATCACCCATCATCAGGCCACAAAATTGAAGCCCCGTATGCTCAAACCGCTCAGTGGCGTAATTCCATAACCGCACTTTGGCATAATTATTTTTCAGATTTGAATTGTTGGAATCTGCGCCAATATTGCACCATTCACCTAAAACAGAATTTCCCAGATAACCATCATGACCTTTGCTTGAATAGCCAAAAATTACCGAATTATTTATTTCACCACATACTTTACCATAGGGACCAATGGTAGTTGGTCCATATATCTTAGCTCCCATTTTTACTACGGCCTTTTCACATAAGGCCAATGCTCCACGAATAAGGTTTCCTTCCATTATTTCGGAATTTTTCCCCAGATATATGGGTCCTTCAGTGGCATTTAAAATACTGTATTCTACCTTGGCTCCTTCTTCAAGGAAAATATTTTCCGGGTTTATCAATTGGTTGGTAGATGAAATG
>JABDPH010000086.1 GCA_013042925.1 Eudoraea sp. | reverse complement strand
TTTGAAGGTTTTGACGTAACCCCAATTGCAGAAACAACAAGAAATGTTGTCCCAATAGGATCTCAGTTTGATGATCCGGAATGTGTGGATGGAGGAGCTGAAATAGAAGGTTCATTTAACTTTGTCTGCCTTTATACAGACGCTTACCTATTTAGGTTCTGGACAGGAGAAGATGAAAACGGCGAGCAAGAATATTTGGAAATTGAAGTGCCTGTAAACCAATAATCTACTATTTTAGGTCTATTAATCTAACCAAAATTTTGAGTCTGAAAGAACTCATACATAATTGTAAAAGAGGAGATAGAATAGCGCAGGAACAATTGTATAGAAGTTATGCAAAAATATTGTTCGGTATCTGCCTTAAATACTCACGCAATAAAACGGAAGCTGAAGATAATCTCCACGACAGCTTTATGATTATATATGATAAGATTGGTCAGTATAAATTTAAGGGCTCTTTTGAAGGCTGGATAAAAAGGATTACTGTTAATACGGTACTGCAGAAATATAGAAAGGAAGAATATCTGAAAGTAGTAAATGATAATGTCGCAGAAGAATCTGTAAGTGATACAGATTACCTTGATATTGAACTCCCCACACTCTTGCGATACATTCAGGAACTTCCTAATAAATATAGACTCACCTTTAATATGTACGTCCTTGATGGGTTTACACACAAAGAGATAAGTGAACAATTAGGGACTTCAGAAGGAACATCAAAATCAAACCTGGCCAGGGCTAGAATGATTTTAAAAGATAAAATAAAGAAAGAAAACATAAATATTGCTTAATTACCTAAGCCATGAAAAAAGAAAATATTGATAAATTGTTCCAGGAGAAGTTGAAAAACTTCAATGAGGTTCCGGACGAAAAAGTCTGGAAGGCTATCGCTACCTCACTGGATAAAAAGAAAAAGTCGCGTCCAATTATTCCTCTTTGGTGGAAATTAGGAGGCGTAGCGGCAGTTTTAGCCATATCATTTTACGTTTTTATTCCTTTTGAAGGTGCTCAAAAGACAGAACAAATAATCACGGATGTTGAAAGTTCTCCTTCCCTGGATAATTCAAAGGTAAAAGATGTTGAACCTATTTTGCCTGACGAGAATAATGAAAATGGAAGTAGTGTTGTAACCTCATCTGATGTGCTAAAAGAAGAAAAAAATTCAGTTCCTACAAGTAGCAACAACAAGGCCGCTAAGGTATTACCAGATGTTGAGACTTCTGTTGTTGCGACAACTGAAAATTACACTTTGGAAACAGAAGAGAATACAAATAATACTAAGGCTTCAGACTCAGAAATAACTATTGCAACTGTTCGTTCAGAAGGAACAGCTGGCTATACCAAGAAAGATGAGGCAAGCAAAACAAATAAGGCTCAGCAGAATCCTAAAGATGAAAATACTGCTATCGCCGCCAAAATAGATTCACCTGATAAAGATCCTATAGCCGCCAAGAGCGAGAAGCCTAATATCCAAACCGAAACTGGTCTCAAAGAAACTGCAATCGCAAGTGGTGCAGGTTATTTAATTGAGGAAAAAGAGGAGGAAGATGTAAAATCAGATAAGGGTAAAAAGTCTATTTACGACGAAATTGAAAAATCTCAGGAGACACAAGTAGCTGAAAATAATAGCAATAGGTGGTCTGTTGGACCAACTTTAGGGCCGGTTTATTTTAATTCTTTTGGAAATGGTTCGCCAATTCATTCCAATTTCGTGGCTAATTCAAAGAGTGGCAATGTAAATCTTAGTTACGGCTTACGGGTCTCGTACGATATTAGCAAAAAGTTAAGCGTTCGCTCAGGTCTCAACAGAGTGGACTATGGCTATGATACAAACGAAATCTCTTTTTCGGCTTCACTTACCGCATCAACGAATGATCAAATAGATAATATAAATTATGTGTCTACTTCAAGAAATTTAGTTGTTAGAAATATGGAGGACAGCAAGCTTTCTGAGCAGACAATTAGTTTGGAATTTATCGCTCAAAGTCCTGCGCGTAATGGAAGAATGATTCAGGATTTTGGTTATATAGAATTGCCCTTAGAATTAAATTATGCCTTACTTGACCGGAAATTTGGAATAAATGTTATAGGCGGATTAAGCTCACTTTTCCTTGTTTCTAATTCGGTTGTTCTTGAAGCTAATGGAAATACTGTTGAAATGGGTGAGGCAAATAATATTAATGATTTGAATTTAAGTACGAACATCGGTTTTGGATTAAATTATAAATTTTCCCCAATGTTACAATTGAACCTGGAACCGATGTTCAAGTATCAATTAAATACGTTTACACAAACAGCAGGAGATTTTCAACCATTCTCTATAGGGGTCTATACCGGTCTTAATTTTAAATTTTAACCCCTTTAATAATTGAATAGCCTACTCTCCTTAATGAGTAAAATGAAAATATTAAACGAGCACTACACAAGAGAAATTAAGTAATTCTATTTTAATACCATTTGGTATATTGTATTATTCACCGCATTTATGGGATATTTGGCTCCTCTTGCAGCTCCTTTAGCATTATTGTTCTCACTTGTTCCCGTAATTCGGATTTCTGATTTTCTTTAAGTCCTTTTGTGTCGAAAAAAGAATGCACCTTTACTCTTAAAATGCCCGGACCTCCGCTGAAAAATGTAAACGGAAATCGTTTTTTGTTGTCATAAAAAGTAATTGGAACTACGGGAATATTATGGGCTATTGCCATTTTGAAGGCCCCATCTTTAAATTTATCGAGTATTATATTCTCCTCGGGCACACCCCCTTCCGGAAAAATGCAAATACTAAGCCCTTGATTTAGTCTTTTCTGAGCCCTTCTATAAACTGCACTCCTGCTTCGGCTGTCTTCCCTGTCAACCAGTATACAAACACGTTTATAAAAAAATCCAAAAACCGGAATATTAACCAACTCCTTCTTGCCCACAAAGACAAAGGGATTCTTACTGGTTTTTAACATCATCATTATATCCAGCATACTGGTATGATTGGCTACTAACATATAACTTTGGCCTTTTACCAGCTTTTGCTCATAGGATATTCGTGGAAAGCAAAACATCCCGTAAATAATAAAATTTGCCCATATATTTCGAGCCAGCCAAAAAAATTGAGAATATGTCCTTTCTGATAAGGTTGTTAAAAGAAGTATTGGAAAAAAGACAAAAATTGGAAGGCTTACCAGGATATAGAACCAAATACGATAGAGAACTTGTCCCAATTTTTGCAGAAGTAAGCGCATAAATCAAAAATAACAATTTTAGCAGGGTAATCGTATTTCTTTTACTTTTGCCCCTGTAATATAAATCAAATGGCAAGAATTTTAACTGGTATACAAAGTACAGGAACTCCCCACCTTGGAAATATACTTGGCGCGATTATACCTGCGATAAACATGGCTAAAGAGGGTGAAAATGACTCTTTTCTGTTCATTGCAGACATGCACTCACTTACTCAAATAAAAAATGGGGATGAGTTAAGGCACAATACCTACGCAACGGCTGCTACCTGGTTAGCTTTCGGGCTTGATATTGAAAGTACTGTATTTTACAGGCAGAGTGATGTTCCACAAGTAACGCAACTGGCATGGTATTTAAGCTGTTTTTATCCTTATCAACGTCTTACTCTCGCCCATTCTTTTAAAGACAAAGCAGACAGGCTGGGAGACGTCAACGCAGGGTTATTTACCTATCCTATGTTAATGGCCGCTGATATTTTGTTATATGACGCCAATATTGTGCCGGTTGGCAAAGATCAGTTACAACATATAGAAATGACGCGAGATGTTGCATCGCGTTTCGAGGCTCAAATGGGTGAGACATTTGTTATGCCGGAGGCACAGGTACAAAAAGATACTATGTATATTCCGGGGACGGATGGGGCGAAAATGAGTAAAAGTAAGGGCAACCTGATTGATATATTTCAACCTGATAAGAAACTGCGCAAACAGGTAATGCGTATTATTACCGATAGCAAACCACTTGAAGATCCCAAAGACCCGGAGACAGATACGACATTTTCATTGTACAAAATTTTAGCTTCTGACGATCAAATTAGCGAAATGCGCGCAAATTATCTAAATGGAAATTATGGTTACGGGCATGCAAAACAAGCTTTGTACGAATTAGTCATTGAAAAGTTTAAATCTCCCAGGGAAAAATTCGATTATTATATGAACCACCTTAATGAGGTAGATGATGCATTATCAATTGGTGCAGAAAAGGCCAAAAAAGTGGCAAATTCAGTTCTCGAAAGAGTTAGGAATAAAGTAGGCTACTAGATTTCTTAATACTGACCACCTGGTTTGTAATTCAACTTTTTTTTTAAAAGAGAATATGGCTACCCTAAGGCCTATTAGTGTATTTTATCGATAAAAGCACTAAATAAAGGGTTTGGGCATCATACATTTTAAATAAACAAACTAACCGGTCTTATTAAAACTAAATAGCTTCATACTGTTTTCCGGGTAAAGGTCGTATCATTCCTTTCATTTCCATGGTCAATAGACTGGATACGGTTTTAAATACCGGTAAGTGACATTCCAATGCTATTTGATCAACCAATTGACGCCCATCTTTCTGCAAAAAGGAATAAATTATTTTCTCATTCTCATCCAATTCCACGAAAAGTTGTTTTTGTACGGGGGCAGTATTTGATTCTTCCAATTGCCAATTCATTAAATAAATAAGATCAGCTGCTGAGGAAAGCATATGTGCCTTCTGCGCCTTAATCAGATTATTACATCCTAAACTATATTTATCCTTTACTCTCCCAGGGACTGCAAATACGTCCCGATTATAATTATTGCCATATCTGCTGTGACGAGACTACCTCCCTTTTCTGCAGATTCTATTACTATTGTTGCCTCGCTAATACCCGCAATAATTCTGTTTCTTTTCAAAAAATTCTCTCGGTCCGGGTTACTTGCACTCCAGAATTCAGTCAAAAATCCCCCATTTTTACATATTTCATCAACATATTTAAGATGCGCTTTTGGATATATTTGATTTAATCCATGCGCTACACATGCAATAGTCTGAAGCCCGTGTTTCAGTGCTGCTCGTTGGGCGCAAATATCAATGCCATAGGCAAATCCACTTACAATTACGGGATCTAAAGGCGCTATATTTTCAATGAATTCTTCACAAAAGTCCCTGCCATAACTTGTGCTATTC
>JABDPH010000078.1 GCA_013042925.1 Eudoraea sp. | reverse complement strand
AAATATTGGTAAGCTGAAACCGAAATCCTAGATCTAGCATTACATCCACTTCATCGATCACTAATTTCTTGATAGATTTTAACCGTAAGGCACCACTTAAGACCAGATCATACAAACGCCCTGGGGTTCCTACTACAATATCTTGTCCTTCTTCCAGTAATGCCTTCTGAGTGTTTATATTGGTGCCACCATAGACACCCACTACCCTATTATTCAGATACTTGCTAAATTTCTTTATCTCCTCCACAACCTGCAGCACCAATTCACGTGTCGGAACCAGGATCAATACCCGGGGATGCTTTTCTTTTGAAAATGGAAGCATTTGTAATATTGGCAACATATAACCAAATGTCTTCCCTGTGCCTGTTTGCGCAATACCAACGACATCCTTCCCCGATGCAATTACCGGAAAAGCCTTGCTTTGAATAGGTGTTGGGCTGATATATCCCAGGTCATCTATGGCGTATCGCAGTTGGTTGGAGATTTTAAATTCGTCGAACGATTGCATCTTCAGTATTTTTATGCAAAAGTAGTGTATTACAAATACAGGAGCTTCCGGTATATAAATTATTGGCTATATTACCAATCTTTTAGAGACCTTCATGCGCAACCGAACATAACCTATGGCAAACAAGAAGAAGTTTGGCACTTTTGCGGGTGTTTTTACCCCATCGATACTTACCATTCTGGGCGTTATTATGTATATGCGTTTGGGCTGGGTTGTTGGTAACGCCGGGCTCTTAGGAGCTATCATTATAATCATTGTTGCCCATGTGATCGCTGTAACTACGGGCCTAAGTGTATCCTCTGTGGCAACAGACAAGAAGATTGGAGCCGGAGGTATTTACTATGTGTTATCTCGTAGTATGGGCATTCCTATTGGCGGATCTATTGGGATCGCCTTGTATGTGGGCACCGCTTTTTCCATTGCTTTATATTTAATTGGTTTTTCTGAAAGTTTTAATGCCTATTTCGGTTTAGGTATGACGGTCGATGATTTCAGGATAACAGGAACACTTGCCTTGATCGCCTTAACAGGACTTGCTTTGATAAGCACTTCCCTGGCCTTAAAAACTCAGTTTATAATTTTGGCAGCGATTGCTGTTTCATTAATCGCTATTTTTTCTGGTACTACAGAGTTGGCTCCACAAACGGTATCCCTTTTTTCAACTGGGGGTGCTGTGCCCCTGGAGGTTGTTTTTGCCGTATTTTTTCCGGCGGTTACAGGTTTTACTGCTGGAATTGCGATGAGTGGGGATTTAAAAGACCCTAAGACATCGATCCCGGTTGGCACCTTGTCTGCCATTGGTGTAGGCCTTGTGGTTTATATTGCGCTGGCCGTTTTTATGGCGTTCACTATTAATACGGATGTATTAAGAACAGACTACAATATCTTAATGAAGATAGCACTCTTTGCCCCGGCAGTAGTTGCAGGTATTTGGGGTGCCACTTTATCTTCGGCCTTAGGAGGTATTCTGGGAGGCCCTAGAATCTTGCAAGCCATGTCTATTGACAAAGTAACGCCAAAAATATTTGGTAAGGGAAAGGGCACTAATAACGAACCTGTGAATGCATTGTTCATGGTATTCATTATAGCAGAAGCCGGGATCCTTATTGGGGAATTAGATGTTATAGCCCGCGTGGTCTCTATGTTTTACTTGACCGCTTATGGTTTTATTAATATTTCTTACTTCCTGGAGAGTTGGGCGAATCCGGATTTTCAGCCAAGCTTTAAAATTAAACGTTGGATAGGCCTGCTTGGTTTCATTGCCTGCTTTGTGGTGATGTTTAAATTGGATATGATTGCCATGTTTGCGGCATTTGCGGTCATTGGAGCTCTATATTTTGCGTTGCAAAGAAAAGAAATACAGTTACAGTCGAACGATGTTTGGCGAAGCGTATGGGAAAATGTGGTAAGCAAAGGGTTAAAAAAGATAGATGCCCAGGAAGAGGAAAATACCAATTGGAACCCAAATATTATCCTTTTTAGTGGAAAGAGCGATCATCAATCTTATTTGCTGGAGCTTTGTAAAACGGTATCGGGCCGTACAGGCATTGTTACTAATTTTAAGCTTATCCTGGATAAGAAAGATGACACTCCTTTAAGGAAAACTGAACAAGTTGTCCGGGATGAAACATTTAAGGAACTAGGCATATTTGGAAGGCAGGTAAAAGTAGATAATATCTATACGGGTATCACCAACATAGCGGCCGTCTTTGGATTTTCTGGAGTGGAGCCCAACACTATAATGATGGGATGGCCCAAGGGGCTGGAGAATTCAACGGAATATTCCAAAATGACGGAGACTCTTTTGCATTTGGATTACAATTTGTTGTATTTGGATTTTGACAGGAAGACCAAATTTGGCAACTACCAGACAGTAGATCTATGGTGGCGCGAAACAGATAGTAAAAATGCTGAGATGATGCTGAATATTGCACGTTTTATAATAGCCTCGCCTAAATGGAACAATACGAGGATTAGGGTGCTATTTGTAAATAACAATAATAAAGATAGTACCATTATACATTCGAAAATTTCTAAACTGGTTGAAGATCTTAGGGTGGCTGTAGAAATAAGAATTATCAATAATGCTGTAGAACAAGAACCATTTTATAATATTATTGAACAGCAGTCTGCGACAACGGATCTAACTCTTGTGGGCATACCTAATTACAGAATAGATAAACAGGCCGAATTTGTTATGAAAACAAACCACCTATTCGAAACCATAGGATCTACGTTATTGGTAAAAGCTGCCAATAATTTTAATGAACTGGATCTGGATCTGATCGAAGGATCCTAAGACTATTTTATTAACCTGGCCATCCCGGGTTTTTCATAGGTGACCCTGTAAATGGCATCCCCATAGTCATCAGAAACTAGCATTGATCCATCTTCTAAAAACAATAGATCTACAGGTCTTCCAAATTGTTCTTGACTTTCCTCATTGAGCCAACCACCTATAAAGGTCTCATAACCGACAGATTCGTTCCCTTCCAGGGATACCATTGAAATTCTGTAGCCGACCTTTTTAGAACGGTTCCAGGAACCATGCTCTGCAATAAATGCAACATTTTTGTAAGTGGCCGGAAACATGTCTCCTGTTGGAAATTTAACCCCCAGAGGCGCTACATGGGCTCCTAACGGTTGTACCGGAGCAACGAAGTCCGTACAGGGGCGTTGCTCCCCAAATTCCGGATCTTTTACGGTGCCACCATGGCAAAACGGGTACCCAAAGTGCTGGCCCGCCTCAGCAACCCTGTTTAACTCACAGGGAGGAATATCATCACCCATCATATCGCGGCCATTATCTGTAAACCAAAGTTCATTTGTTTCCGGGTGCCAGGTAAACCCAACCGTGTTACGCACACCTTTGGCATAAACTTCCCTATTGCTTCCATCAGGATCCATCCTAGTAATAGACGCATAGCGCTCATCAACAACAGTGGAATCGCAAATATTGCAAGGGGCACCTACCGGGACATATAATTTATCATCCGGACCAAAGGCGATATATTTCCAGCCATGATGAAATTCTGTTGGGTAATCATCATACACCACTACTGGTTCAGGAATAGCACTCAGTTTAGATTCAATATCGTCATAACGTAACAAACGCCCTACTTCGGCCACGTATAGGGACCCATTTCTAAATGCAATACCATTAGGAACTTCTAAAGTGGAATCTAAAATAATAGTATGGTCGGCCCTGTAATCGTTGTCCAGATCCTGAATAGCATATACGGTCTTATCATTCCTGGTACCCACGAAGAGCGTTCCATTATCCCCCATAGCCATAGATCTGGCTCCATCAATACTATCTGCATACACCTCAATCTTAAAACCTGGCGGTAGCTTTAGCCTTTCTAGCGGGAGCTTGCTTTTAGCTTCTTCATATTGAACTACCGTCACCGGGACCTCCTTCTCCTCGGTTTTTTTTTCTTTGCATGAGAAGAGGGCAATTCCCACCAATGCAAGAAGTGCATATCTCGAAATTGAAGTTAATTGTTTCATACTTATTCTTTTAATGGATTGTATTACTACATTTTTTATAACGATTACTACTTTGCTAATCTTCGCAGGGCAACCCACTGCTTAAGCATTTCTCTGGAGTCACAAGCCGGGTATCCCAATACGGTCTTACCTGCCTCTACATCTCCCATTACACCAGAACCTGCTCCAACCGTTGCTCCGGAATGTATGGTGGTATGATCTTTAATAGAAGCACTTCCACCAATAACTACGCCGTCCCCTAATGTAACGGAACCTGCCAGACCACTACTGCCGGCCATAATGCAAGAACGGCCTAGTACACAATTATGGGCGATCTGCACCAAATTATCGATCTTACAACCATCGCCTAGAATGGTAGAACTAAATTTAGCACGATCCACACAGGAGTTGGCACCTATCTCCACATGGTTTCCTATAACCACATTGGCAATATGTGGTATTTTAACCAGCCCTCTGCCATCATCGCTGGGACGATATCCAAAGCCATCTGCCCCTATACTCACGTTGGTATGAAATATACAATGACTCCCTATTTTAGAGCGCTCTCTTATAACCGTGCCAGACCAAATGGTGGTATGGTCCCCTATTTCAGAATCATCAAAAACAGAAACGTTTGGATATAGCGTCACATTTTTTCCCAATATAACATCCCTTCCAACATAGCACCCTGCTCCTATTTTGCAGCCTTCTCCCAACACAGCAGTTTCGTGGACAACCGCCGTTGGATCCACAGCTGTTTCAAAATGTGGCATCTCAGGAGAAAATACTTCTAACAACTTTGCCATTGCAAGATCTGCATTGGCAACTTCTATAAAGGCCGCATTATCTTTTGGCTCTAAAGCAATGCCTTTGGTTACGATGGCTACTGAGGCGTTGGAGGCATCCCATTTGCGGGCATACTTTCTGTTCCCTATAAATGTAGCCTGACCTTTGACAGCGGTATCAATGGTTTCCAAACCTGTGATGGCTTCAGAAATGTTTCCAAAAAGTTCCCCGTTAACAGTGGAGGTTATTTCTTGTATTGTAAAGGATTTCATACGCAACTTTTATAATGATTAGTAGCTTTTTCAGCATCCTTCAAATATAAGTATTAAGTTTATCAGACACCTTCAATTGTCGTTGTATTTGCCTTGCTTGGAACACTAAAATTTTATGTTAGGTACATGCCAGTTAAAAACGTTTAATAGGAATCAAAGAAGTCACAAAATAAAAATTCAACTAATTAGGAGGTAACTATAAAATGGAATTACGAGGTATTCATTTATTCTTATGAATAATATACGATCCAAAGAAGACTCGCAATCCCAGCTATTACAGAAAGGGCCGGAATAAAGAAAAGATGCCTGAAATTTTTTATAAATGCCGATAAATAACAAATTAAAGGCATACCAATGGCACCAATTATAAATAAGACAGAAGGTAACCGTGCCTGGCCTTCTATTCCAGTTGTATTAACTGTTGCTACAAAAGCTATATTGATAAAGGCAATTCCAAAGAAAGAGATATGACCAAGCCGTGTCATCCTTCTTTTCCAGGATCCATAGCCCCCCATCCATTCTTCATTATGAAAGAAAACTCCTTGAACGGCACCCAAGATACCGCCAAGGAGCATACCTATCCATGCTGCATATAAATTAATTTCAGCTGACATACTTTTTGAATTCTTGTATAAAAATTAGTTACTCCTGGGAGCTCTTTTTGACAGTGAAATAGCATTCCATCATCATGATAAACATTATAAAATCTACAACACCAAAAAGACCTAAAAATAAAATATGCGGAATATCTCCAACCATAAAATAATAAAAGGTAATTGCACAATAAACAAGCTTGTACAAGGCTCCAATAAGAATCAAATCAATATTTTTTTGCAAATCTCCACGATAGATAAAATAATAGGCTAAACCAAGAACAAAGACATAGCCCCCTATTAAAGTTAAATAGCCCGTGAACTCTGGTAATTTTTCGGATATCTCAAGAAAATTGAACGCCGATTTAGAAAAGAACATAAAAATAATCCCTAGAATAAGGTCATAAACTGCTACTACTAAAAACAAACCTTTGTAGTACTTTACTTTTGAGTCGGTCATAATATATTAGTTTAAATAGTTAGTCGCACGTTACTTATAAAGATACGAAGAAATCAAAAATTAAATGGCCGTAAACGCATAATATAGAGCTATTATAAATAGCTGATATTCAACCTCATTGTCCTTACTATTACCTAAAATAAATATACTTTTTCCTTCATATTTCGTACCTTAGATAGAGCTCTATTTTCTTGCTAAAATCTAATTATATGAAGAAGACACGTAAGGTAATATTGATAGCCATGAGTGGTGTACGAGTTGTTAATGAACGGCTTTTTAATACCGGGTTAACCTTACCTGGTTTTGTTGACAGAAGCAAAGTAATTGCAAGCCTGCCCAGCCTTGGATTATTAACTCTGGCAGCCCATACTCCTGAGCATTGGGAAGTTGTTTATAAAGAACTAGATACTTATTCTGAAAATGATGTTGCGGAGTTATTGGCTGAGAAGCCAGATATTATAGCTTTTTCTGCCTTAACTGCAAGAATATATGAGACCTATGAATTATCAGCCAGGTTCAGAAAAAAAGGTATAACCGTCGTTATAGGAGGGTTACATGCATCTTCGCTACCCAACGAGGTACAAGAGCATGCAGATGCTGTGATACAGGGAGAAGGCGAAATAATTTGGGGGAAACTACTGGAAGATTATGAGAGGAATATGCTGAAACCGGTGTATAGCTCACTTTCTAATCCTGCCTATGTATTTGATCTAAAAGATGCCAGGGTTCCTAAATATGAACTGCTCGATATTGATAAATACAACAGGTTAACCATACAGACGACCAGAGGGTGTCCATATCATTGTAATTTTTGCGCAGCTTCAAGAACTATTAGCTCCTATAAAAAGAAACCCATTGAATTAATTAAAAAAGAACTGGATAAAATATTTGAAATATGGGAGGAACCATTTATTGAATTGGCAGACGATAACACTTTTGTGGATAAAAAATGGTCGAAAGAATTACTTAAGTTATTTGGTACATACAATATGAAATGGTTCACCGAAACGGATATTACCATTGCAGAGGATGAAGAACTATTATCATTATTGGCGGCATCTAATTGTATGCAAGTACTTATTGGCTTAGAATCTGTGAATTCAGAAAGTGTCAAAAGCGTGGATGACGGTTGGAAATACACCCATTTTGATGATTATGAAAAGGCTATTGATAAGATACAGTCCTTCGGGATTACGGTTAACGGCTGTTTCGTTTTAGGATTCGATTCCGATACTAAAGAAACATTTAGAGAAACGCAGGAGTATATAAAGACAAGCAACCTATCGGATGTGCAAATTACCCTCCTGACACCGTTTCCGTGTACCGATCTTTATAACCAACTTAAACAAGAAGGACGATTACTAAAAGATTATTGGGATAAGTGCACACTGTTTGATGTCACCTATGTTCCTAAAAACTTTACGGTTGAAGAATTAGAAAATGAATTTCAAGATCTAATGACCAATGTCTATGCAGAAGATCTTGTTGAACGAAGAAGAAGTATATTAAAAGAAACCTTATCCAAACGGAATAAGTTAGTTACATTGTAATAACAGCACTAGCCACTTTATGGCCAGTGTCTACATAGATATGAGCTTCCTTTGTTTCCGACAAAGGAAATTGTTTGCCAATTACTGATCGTAATTTTCCTGAAGATACCAATTCCTTAATGACAGCTATATCCTTTTTGTTAAATACAGCTACCCCTGCAATCACTTTTTTCTTACTGAATAATGAAGTAGAAAGTACCTGAAAATACTGGGGTAAACCTGCAGCAGCCAATAATAAACGCCCATTTTTAGTTAATGACTTTTTACTTTGAGAAAATGTTATTTTTCCAACGGTGTCATAAATAATATCGTAGGCTTCTCCGTTCTTAGTAAAGTCGGTAGTAGTATAATCAATAACTGCATCTGCTCCCAGCGACTTCACCAACGAAACATTTGCAGTACTGCACATTCCGGTAACATGGGCACCAAAGTATTTGGCTAACTGCACTCCGTAAACCCCCAGTGCTCCTGAAGCCCCATTGATTAAGATTTTCTCTCCCGCTTTTATTTTGCCAAAATCCCGTAAATATTTTAAAGAAGTGAGGGCCCCGAAAGGAATGGCTGCAGCTTCATTAAATGAACAATTGGCCGGCTTTATTGCTATAGGCCCAGATTCTGGAACAACTACATATTCTGCATGACTTCCAAAATTGTTACTCGCGCCAAAAACTTCATCTCCCTCCTTAAATTCTGTAACCTCATTACCTGTAGCAGCTACTACTCCCGAAAAAACAGTTCCTAAAACCGGTTGTTTTGGCTTATTGAAACCGAAAAGTAATCGTGTAATAAATTTAAATCCAAAAGGCACATTCAGTCCTCGTATTCTGGCATCTCCTGAAGTTACAGCGGAGGCACTGACTTTGATTAAAAGTTCCTTGCTCTTTGGATTTGGTTGCGCAATATCTTCAAGTGTAAGAACATCGGGTGTTCCATATTGTCTGGTTGTAATGGCTTTCATATAACATAGGACGAGCCGTATATTGATTTGTTACAGAATATGTTTTGCTTATTTTATTCCCAGGATGCGTTTAAACAAGCGAACTTCACATTTATAGAATTTACAAATTGCTTCCCAGACTGTACTATTAGTTGTTTGTTGTTTCATGGTATTGAATTTTACTGTTTACATCGTTAGTAGTTGCAATCACCAAAAAATCACAAATTAGGGCACCTTTTTTTTGAATATACCAGCTTCCAAAGAAATTTATTGCAATTTGTTCTTTTAATGTGTAGACCATAACAAGTATCTTTCATGCCTAATGGAAACTGATTTGCACCATCATTATAAGCTTTATAAACCCTTTGGTATGCTTAGTCAGCTATCTTCCAATGATAAGCGTCAGTTACGTACCAAGCGCTTTTTAAGCGAGCTCTTTGATTTCCCGGATGGGAGCATGCCTGTAGGGCGCCTCGATGAAAAATCAGAAGGACTGCTGCTACTCACTACCGATGGAAAGCTAAGTGATACCATAAATCAAATGGGAATAGAAAAGGAATATTACGCGCAATTGGATGGGGAGATTACCAACGAAGCCATTCAGTTATTACAGCAAGGCGTAGAAATTGGCTTTGGAGGTAAGGTCTACCAAACAAAACCGTGTAAGGTAGCATTATTAAAGGAGCCACCTTTGCTTCCCCCGCCGGATCCAAGTCTTCGTATTGGACGACATCGTCCTGCCACCTGGATCAGCATTACTTTAACCGAAGGGAAGTTTCGCCAGGTGCGTAAAATGACCGCAGCTGCTGGGTTCCCAGTACTCAGGCTAATCAGAATACGGGTTGGCAAGGTGAAACTTTCTTCCATGCTTCCGGGAGACATTATTGCCATGTCAGCATTACTTTGAAGGAGATGATCTTTCATCACGCCACGATTATTTTTATTTTCTTACCCTATTGATAATCGGATAATTGTTATATTTCATAAAATAACCCTAAACCAACATTCATAGATGAAGACCAAAGAGACTGTGTTGAAAAAATTTGGCACTTTCGGAGGTGTTTTCACCCCTACCTTACTAACCATTCTTGGTGTTATCATGTACCTTCGACTTGGTTGGGTCGTTGGAAACGCCGGGCTCCTGGGTGCCTGGATCATTATTCTTGTTTCGTTTCTAATCACCTTAACAACTGCCCTCTCCATGTCTGCAATAACCACCAATATAAGGATTGGTGCAGGTGGCGCCTACGCAATTGTTTCTCAGGCGCTTGGCCTGGAAGTTGGGGGAAGTCTTGGCATACCCCGTTATATTTCCCAGGGGCTGGCGGTAACCATGTATATATTTGGATTTAGGGAAGGTTGGCTAGGCATATTTCCCAACCATAGTCCATTTCTGGTGGATGTGATCGTATTTTTAGCCCTTTTTGGGATTGCCTATTACAGTGCCAATTTAGCTATTAAAACACAATATATTATTATCGTAATTATTGTCCTTTCTTTTATTTCCATTGTATTTGCAGCCTATGAAGGATCTATGGTAAATTCAACTTCAGAGGTTCTTAGGTTCGGAAATTTTAAGGGGTCTCCCGAAAACGATTTTAGCGGGAGTAATTTTTGGATCGTCTTTGCAGTTTTTTTTCCGGCTGCAACAGGAATTATGGCCGGGGCCAATATGTCTGGAGAGCTAAAGGATCCTAAAAAGAGCATTCCGGTGGGTACTTTATGGGCCATAGGGGTAAGTTTTATCATCTATATGCTCCTAGCTTTTTGGATCGCCCGAAGTGCTACGGAGTCAGAATTAATTTCGAACTACTATGTGATTGTCGAAAAGGCCTATGTTGGTCCCCTTATCCTGGCCGGTATTTTGGGAGCTACCTTTTCTTCTGCGTTAGCTTCTATTGTGGGTTCTTCCCGTATCTTGTATGCCATGGGAGAGCATAAGGTGCTCCCCTACTCTAAATTCCTCGCCGGTACAAGTGCCAACGGACAACCAAGAAATGCCATGATCATTACCGGGATCTTAATCTTTGCTACCATGCTTCTTAGGAATATTAATGCAGTGGCGCCTTTGGTTACCTTATTCTTTTTGATCACGTATGCTATGATCAACATTGTTGTGATCATTGAACAGAACCTGGGATTAATCAGTTACCGTCCTATTTTTAAGATACCGCGGTGGGTACCATGGGCAGGCCTTATATCATCAATATTTGCTATGTTCATCATTAATCCTTCGGTTAGTTTACTTTCCTTGATGATCGTTTTTGTGGTCTACTGGTATCTTTCCAGGCAAAACCTGGAGACGCCCTTCGAAGATGTACGGTCTGGTCTCTTTGTTTCCTTTGCGGAATGGGCAGCCAAACATACATGGGGCATGAAAAAGATGCAGCAACGTGCCTGGAAGCCTAATTTAATGGTCCCTGTACGGGATATAAATGGCGTAAAGGGGATTTTTCCTTTTTTAAGGAATATCGCAAAGCCAAAGGGCTCCATAAAACTTTTAGGTATTGAACCGTTTTCTGAGAAGAGTACACTGGCCAATCAACTGGAAGCGCTTTCAGAATCGTTCCGTACAAAAGGTGTATTTTCTTCCTGGACCGTGATTCATACGGATGAATTCACCAAAGGAATTAACTATGGGAGCCAGGCGTTACAAGGTGCGTTTTTTAAGCCCAACATTATCTTTCTAAATCTACAGGAACATGATGACTATGAACAGGAACTTCGCCCCATCATCAAAGAATCTATTAGGCTAGAGACAGGTGTATTACTTTATGTGGCGCATCCTACGGCCCTGCTTGGACAACGAAATACCATTAATGTTTGGATCAGTGATCGCAGGGATAATTGGAGCTTAGGATGGGATATTGGAAATTTAGATCTTTCCATGCTAATCGCCTATAAACTAAAGCTTAATTGGGATGCCAAAATTAGATTAATCACCGTCATCAATGATCCAAAAGAAGAAGAAAATGCCAAAAAGTTTCTTCATTCTTTAATTAATTTAGCCCGGTTGCCACAAACCCTCACTGAGGTATATGTGGGCTCCTTTAAAGAAATAGTAGAACAGGCCCCTATTGCAGATCTCAACATTTTTGGAATGGAGGAAAATCTCAGTTTTCATTTCGTAAAGGAAATGACATACAAGACCAATAGTTCTTGCCTGTTCGTAAAGGATTCAGGACATGAAAGTATACTTGCCTAGGCAGGTTTAATATTCTGATTCACCCTAAACAAATTGTTTCCATCGTATTTCGTTTTTATTTTCTGTAGACGGGCATAGTTATTCCTAAAACTTGCTTTTACACGCTCCTGTCCCTCATCGTTCATCATAAAGTTGGAATATGCACCGCCAGCAGAATAAGGATGGAGATCTTCCCAATAGTCCTTGCACCATTTGGTGATCTTGTCGGCATTTTCAGGGTCCGGGTCTACTCCCACAATAACACCCGAATATTGTGCGTCTCTATACGCCCATGGAGTTTCCTCGTTCCCAACTCTGGATGCTGCCCCTGTAATGGGATATAAATGCATCTGCGATAAGGGTGTTGGGATCTTGGAGCTATACTTCAAATGCTGGGCACTAATATCGGGCGTCAGATCATTGAAAAAATCCCCTCTCCAATACCACTGAAGTCCTGGAGGCAATAAACCGTCGAACATTGATTGTATCGCTGGGTAAGGCATTTCCCCAATATGAGGAAACAATGGTTCCATTGCTAATATGGGTTTAAATACTTCTTCTGCTTTACTTAAATCCCCTGTGTAACACCATACCACACCACAAAACATTTTGTTGTGCAGATGATCTGGAAATGGAGGTCCCGGGATGATCATGGTCGCAAAGAACCCATTGAGATCTTCCGGTGCAGATTGGATAAATGAGTGATACCAGGCCATTATTTCCGGTGTTTTTTCAACAGGCCATAAGGTAGGCCCACCAAATACTGTCTTTACAGGATGCGCCTGAAATTTAAATGATGTAACTATTCCAAAGTTACCTCCCCCGCCACGGATGGCCCAAAACAGGTCTGAATGTTGAGATTCATTAACCGTCACAAATGAGCCGTCTGCAAGCACCATATCTGCCTCTAAAAGATTATCTATGGTTAGTCCGTATTTCCGTGATAAATGTCCAACACCTCCACCTAAAGTGAGTCCGCCTACACCAGTTGTTGAAATAATCCCTGCGGGTACAGCCAATCCAAACGGATGGGTGGCATGGTCTACTTCCCCCCAAAGGTTTCCCCCACCTACACGTACTGTGTTTGAAGCAGTATCTACCCGTACAAATTTAAGGCCAGAGAGGTCTATAACTAATCCGTCGTCGCAGAGTCCAAGGCCTCCTCCATTATGCCCTCCTCCTCTTATGGCAAGGAGCAGGTTATTTTCGCGCGCAAAGTTCACGGAGGCGATAACATCTGCCACATCCACACACATGGCGAACATGCCAGGGTGTTTGTGTATCATACCGTTATATATCTTACAGGTTTCTCCATACTCAGCATCGGAAGGAAGAACTACGTTACCCCTTAAAGAAGCGCTATACGCAGTAATAGTTTCGTTAGATAGATCTTTAATTGTCATTTTCATTGTTGTTTGTTTTTTTGGTCTACTCAAATCTAGGCATTGGAAAATCTATTTGTAACCACAAATAATTCAAAAAATTACACTTTTGGTTCAGTGGTACCTGTGAGATATTGCAAGCGTCAACTATTGACACATTTGTGCATACTTTGACGGCAGTATTCCAAATATGTCACTGAAAGACTTGGAAAAATATGCAGGACTATTAAAACCGGTTTCAAAAGCAATCTCTGAAATATTTCCCTGTTGGTTATGAATTAGATCCAATGCTTTATGTAACCTGAATTCTCTAATGAATGTAATAGGAGATTTCCCGGTAAGGCGTTTAATTTTTCTATAAAATTGAGATTTGCTATGCCCTAATTCCTTACTGAGAAATGCTACATTAAAATCTGATGTATTCCAAAATCGTTCGCAAAGTTCATTAAGTTGCTTTACAAACAGTATCTCCTGAGGAGTTAATGTCCTTATTAATGCATCATCTATTATGGCATTTCTATTCTCATTTTCATACAGTGCTTTTATTGCAGAAGTTATTACAATTTGCCCCTCAATGATCTCACACATTTGCGTAGCCATGAATATTGATTCCGAAAACAATCCATCTTCGGAAGTTACCGGCGAACCTTCGCTTAATCCAATTTTAAGCCGCTGATTATCGCGCTCCAATTTGGGATAGCTATACTTAAATCCCTCCTGTATCTTTAAAGCACATAATATGGCATTTGTAACCGATTTAAACGAGATGAGATAGGACTTGTCATTTTCGCGAACTATGCTCCCTTCAAAGTGCTTTACAGATTTTGTTACACTACGATGAAACTTTTGAGTGAACATACTCAGTTGGTGTGTATCTAACCGGTGAAGATAATCTGAGGATTCTATGACCATAATGATCCTGAATGCGGAGTCATCTATAATACTCAGATCTTCATCGGCAGATTTCTCCGGATCTTCAATTCTCCCCAGGAACGATTCCACTAAATGTGGATCTACTTCAATAATATCGTGTGGAAATTCTCCATGGGCATGGTTATGCATTTCCTGAATAGCTTCCTTATTAGGTGCTTCTATTAAACAAAATGCCGTATGCCGTTCGCTATCGCACCAATAAGTCATGCCTTTGCAACCATACAAATGCTCCACTTTTAGATCCTCCTGATGCATTTTTGCGACATGTTCCGCTCTAATATCATCGGGAATATCATGTCTGTCCATGTATATTGGCATACGCTTCTGTTTATGTAGTTAATTTAATGAATAATTGTTAAAAAACCATTTAATACATTCATTATTAATGAGTCTAAGCAGAAGTGCTTTTAGGTGTCGATGACATAGCCCCGGAACCTGAAATCGCATTACCAACAAAATACATTTTCATGGACCCTCTATTTTTTACGGCGATCTCCCCTCTGTACTCACATTCATAACTATCCTTTACAAGCGTATACGTATTTTCACTAATGTTTATTTTTCCTGCTTCAGACATCCCTTCCATACGAGAGGCTACATTAACGGTATCTCCCCATATATCGTACGAGAATTTTTTACTGCCTACCACTCCTGCTACTACAGGACCGGTATTGATTCCAATTCGGATATCAAAACGCATCTGATGAGTGGCCCTATTGCTCTTTGCTTCCTCAACAAACTCGACAATCTCGAAGGCCGCCTGTATCATTTTATGCGCATGGTCCTCTATGGCAAAAGGCAGACCACCAGCGCACATATAGGAGTCCCCTATCGTCTTTATTTTCTCCAGGCCATATTTCTCAATGATATCATCAAAGGCTGTGAAGTAATACCCTATACTTTCCACTAATAATTCCGGATCCAGATGTTCTGAATGCCTGGTAAATGCAACAAAATCTGTAAATAATACAGTCACAGAATTAAATTTATTGGCTTTCACGGACCCGTGTTCCTTTAATTCCTGTGCTGTTTTTTCGGGTAATATGTTGAGGAGTAAACTCTCGGATCTATCCATTTCCTGCTCAATAATCATATTTGTTTTTTTGATATAGACATTTCGCCTGTATAAACCAACTGCCAACAAGAAAATGAGAAATAAGGCAATAGCAGCCGATATCCCAATTACTTTTTGAGTTTTTTGCTTTTGATTCAATATATCCAGTTCATTTTGTTTTTGAGAAACCTCAAAATTGGCCATTTGCTGAACCGCTGAAACATTTTGAACGCTGTCCCTGTAGGTAATATGGTTTTTATAATAGTTAAATGATTTTTCTACATCCCCTCTTTTTTCATGTAGCTCTGAAAGTTTTAAATAGGCATCTCCTATTTGTTCTTTCAGGCTATTTTGTTTAGCCAGGTGTAGACTTCTTTCCGCATATTCAAAAGCGTAGGTCCATTCATTTCTGTCCGCGCTAAAATCTGCCATATAAGTAAGGTAGACACTAATAGCATAATAATCCTTAAACTCTTCCAAAATCGAAATTGCCTCTTGAATCTTTACTTCTGCTTCCTTGGGTTTGCCTAATTGTACATAAGCCAATCCTATGTTACCCACATTGTAGGCCATTCCTATTTTATAATCCAGTGCCTTCCATATAACTTCCGATTCCTTAAATAATACCAGGGCGGTATCTGGCCTGCCAAATTCCAAATTATACGAATCTCCAAGATTTTCAATGGCACTGGCATAGCCAATTGAATCCTGCTGGTCTTTTAATTCGCTTAGTAAATTTATCGCATTTTTATAGTAATCTATGGTGCTTTGTTTATTGTCCATACTTGCGTACACTCCTGCAATGGAAATATAGAGTGATCCCAACTCTTGCCTTTTTTTTGCGTCATTTGTAATAATATTTACCCCTTTAAAATATGTTTCCAAAGCTTCTGTCAGATCTCCCTTTAATCGAAGGCTGTTCCCTTTTTGCAAATACCCTCTGTACAAGGCGTATGAGGAATCCAGTGCAATGGCTCTTCGGATAAGTTCTTCACTGTATACTAATGATGAGTCAGGGTTTGGATGGGTCCCTGCAAGCCTACTTAGTATACTCAATCGCTGCTCCTCCTCAAAATCTCCTGACAAATAGATCGCCTGCAAGCTATCAGTAGTGGCCCGGTTCTGACTGAAACTTAGATTGGAGGCCAGAAAATGAGTAACAAATAACAGGAAGGCGATATTTTGATATAGTGATCTCATAAAGCGCCAGATTTTCATTTGGAAATACTATTGGAAAGAAGGCTATTGACCTCCCACTTTAATTTTAGGGTCTATGGTATACGATCTGCCTCTACCTTTAATCTTAAAAGTAATGTCATATATAAAATCAGGGAGATTCTCTGTGCTTTTTATAATTTTTCCTTTTACCTTCTCCCGGCCATTATATAATCTCCCTCTTAGATCATCTGATTTAAATATCTTGGTTTTGTTATTTACCTTCTTGTTGTATTTGATCTTTTTAATTTTAACATAATCCCCATCAGTAGTTTTGCCCTCCCATACAATACTGTCATTTACCAGAGCTTCAAACCCAAAATCTTTTGAACTTCCAGAAGGATTTGGAAGTAGTGTGGTGCCCTTGCTTACCTCAAAATAGCAGGCTGCAGAAGGATTACTTCTGGTGACCTCTGCTTTATTTACCACAAGTGTAATTGTGCGTACTATTGTTGTTTGTGCGTAAGCCGCTGTAACGGTTCCAAAAAATAACAAAAATAGCGAGGCTAGGAAAATACTGTTGGTTTTCATATGTACAATGTTTGGTTGGTTAATTCTCCTGAAAAATTTAGGAGTTGTTCTACACAAGATACAGATTAAACGGGATTAAATACTTCCTGTGCAGAATAAAAAAAGGGACCGTAGGGCTGTTATATAAATATTGTCAGTAAAAAATAGCCATAAAAAAACCTGCGCCAGGCAGGTTTAAATATAAGTTAGGAAGGATTAAACGAGTTTTACACGGACAGCATTCATGCCCTTCATTCCTTTTTCAAGTTCGAAAGACACCGTGTCGTTTTCAGCTATTTCATCGATGAGCCCACTCACATGGGTAAAATATTTTTCGTTGTTTTCAGAATCTATGATAAAACCAAATCCTTTGGAGGTGTCGAAAAAGGATACCTTTCCTTTTCTAACCGGATCAAATTCTTCCCGATCACCTTCCTCCTTTTTCGGAATACCTAAAATAATATCTTCCGCATCTACTTTCACTTTTAATGAAGGGTCAGGCGGGGTATCTACTAAATTCCCGTGGTGATCAACATAGGCAAATGGAATCCCTTGCGGGTTTTCTTTGGCAGCTAATTTGCGTGCTTCTTTCTTCTTCCGTTTATCTTCCTGCTTCTTTAAGCGTTTCTTTTCCTTCTCTCCTTTACTATATGTCTGCTGTGATCTTGCCATTCATTTATTTTAGTAGGCGAAAGTTACTAAGTATATAAGCAAATAACAAGAAAAACTACTATTATAGAGAGTTTTTAGAGTCAAAAACTCTCTCTAGATTGTTTTGGAATAAATCCCTGCCTATAGAACAAAAAAAGGCTGAGCACCGCAATGGTAACTCAGCCTAACTATTCATTTCATATCTAAACCTCCTAAGGCCTATGCTTTGATCTCCACCAATTCCAAATCAAAGATAAGATCCTGTCCGGCTAACGGATGGTTGGCATCTATCACGATATGGTCCTCTAATACTTCTGCTACACGTAGCTGACGTTCTGAACCATCTTCGTTCTGAGCAACCAATCCCATCCCTACCTGAGGTTCTATTTCTTGTGGCAATTCAGTTTTTTTAATTTCCTGAAAAAGTTCTTTGCGAATCTCACCATAGGCATCTTCTTTCGCAATTGTTACCGTTTTCTTTTCATTAACGGTCATATTAATAAGTTCTTTTTCAAATCCTGGAATTAAAGCTCCTTGCCCCAGGGTAACTTCTAACGGATCTCGTTCCAGGGAACTGTCGAAAACCTGACCGTTATTTAATTTTCCGGTGTAGTGCACACGTACGGTGCTTGTTTCTTTTACTGTACTCATAATTGATTTTTTGTATTCCTATTTCAAATCGGCCGCAAAGGTAGGGTATCATAACTGATTGAACGAATAATAGGCATACTATTAAGACACATCAACATGTTTGTACAAAAAAGAGCGCTGATAGCGCTCTTTTAGGGATGGTTGGTTAGTTGAATGGTTGGTTATTTAAATCCCATTCATTGTGGTTTGCGATACTCTAAATAAAAAAATACTGGAACTATTCTGAGCACTCAAAGGACGAAATCGTTGAAATAGTGTCCGAAACACCTAAATTATTTATCCGGTTAAAAAAAAGTGGATACACAGGAACTTCAATATTGTAGGGCATTTCCTTCAAAAGTATAACTATGGGGGGGGAAATAACGTATGGATAAAAAATCTTAATGGATATAGCTTCCGGCATTAATATCGATGGTAGTACCTGTTGCATGATCCATGACTCCGGTACATATAAAACCTACTAAAGGAGCTACATCGTGTACCGTAGTGAG
>JABDPH010000075.1 GCA_013042925.1 Eudoraea sp. | reverse complement strand
TATTACAGCTTGAGCGCGCTCCCCTTAAATATGGAAACAAGAAACTCACACCATTCAGGGTGAGTTTTTGAGTGATGTGGAGTGTATTGGATTCGAACCAACGACCCCCGCCCTGTCAAGGCGGTGCTCTAAACCAACTGAGCTAACACTCCATTTTTTAAATAGGTAAACAACTAATTATTTTCCCTCTCTGAAGGGCCAAAGATAGAAAATCTATGCTTATTAAATACCCTTGCTATCGTCCATAAAATCAATGAATATTCGCTTTTTCCATTGCCGGCCAAAGGCGTACATTTTTTCCCTGGTAAGGCTCCATATCCTTAAAAATAGTGTCTAACAATTTAATGGCCTGAAGAATATAGGCCCCCTTGTTAAGCATAACACAATCTGTTCGCTGTGCCATAGCCGCATCGGTCATTTCTGCACGAGATGGTATGCCTTGCTTTGATAGATTTTCCAATACCTGTGTTGCCCAGATATCAGGAATATGAGCCGCTCTGCAAAGTGAAAGAATTTCCCGTTGAACCCTGGCTATATTTTCCCATCCACATTCAATCGCCAGATCTCCCCTGGCAACCATTACCCCAATGGGGTAGCTTCTCATGGCCTCCAGAAGAATTTTGGCCAGGTTATTAAAACCATTTTGGGTCTCAATTTTAAGAATGATTCCAAATTTAGGGGGTGCATTTAACCTTTCTAACTCGGTAATGAGATCTCTAACATCACGCCTTCTGTTTACAAAAGATAGGTTTACGGTATCCGCGTTTTGTACTACAAATGCGAGATCTCTTTTATCTTTGGTTGTTAAACCTTTGATATCCAATTTGCTGCCAGGAAAATTTATTCCTTTGTCAGCTCTTAGTTTATTACCTCTTTTTCTGGTATTCACAATTTCCACCAACATTTCACCCTGTTCAACCTGGCGAATAACCCCTTCAATCTTACCATCATCAAAAAAGATGGGCTCTCTTTCTTTAACCTGATCAAAAACGTCCCCTAATGTACAGGAAATGTGTGCATGACTTATCAAATTGTCGTCCTCATCCCTCAATGCGGGTTCTCCTAACTTTTTATCTTTATGCAATCGTAAAAAATCACCGGTTTTTAATAGAATGAATGGTTCCATTCTTGGCAATTCCCCTATAATAATAGGATCTGAAGAATACTCCGGATTGGTAAATAATTCCATTCCTGTTTCCAGAAAAGTAGTTTTACTGCAACGGGCCATACAGCCATTCTTTGCTATTTTAGTAATTTCTATTTCCCTTTTCTTATTTCTGGTATCCCTGAAGAACAAACGATCTCCCACTTTGAGCTTCTCCAGGCTTGTTGCTTCTGTAGGGAGATGTGATAGTTCTGGGTTTGGATGTATCTCAGGGCCCAACCAGATCTCACAATCCTTAATTATATTTCCCTTTACATCCTTTGTTGGCCTAAATTTTTTAACCTTTGGCCCTGCTTCCAATGCACCGGTCCGTACTTTTGGACCTCCCAGATCCATGGTGATCTTACATTTTTTTTTCAACTTTTGGGATGCCTTTCGAACGTTCGAAATCATTAAACTCCACAATTCTTCATTGTCATGAGCACAATTAATACGTGCGCAATTCATTCCAGTAGCGATCATGTCATGTGCTAACTGATAATTATAAGCAACTTCCGTAGGTAATGTTACCATTATTCGGGTACGCCTTCCCTTGGAACGATAGCCCAACAATGATTTGGCTGTGGACTTACCCAGCCGATTGCTTTTTTTGAAGCTCAATGCGGCCTTCTGCTTTTTAATGGGTTCATTGTTTAGTAAACTCTCCAGAATAGCCTTGCTTGCCAATAAACTTGCCATAACATGACCTTCAGGTTTATCAAGCCGCGAAAGTCCCATATTCGCAAGGTTTTTTTGGAGCCCTCTACTATCTTCTTTGCGCAATGCCCTAAAATGGATAAGATTACGGGCGCTCTGTACAAATTTAGGATGAATCCTGGAAAGTTCTTCAGTATACTTGGCCTCGTAATGGTCTAAGCGTTTAACGACTTCGGTTATCTCACTTATAAGCCTTTGTATTTTTAGCTGTTTTTTGCCAATTTCTGCCATTATATTCTCCTTTAATAGCCTACTATAAATTTACTGCATATTTGGCACATTTTAGTACTAATCGCATACTTATACAGCATCGAAATTAGTTGGTAAAAATAGTGAGGTTGGCTTCTAGTATATTGGTGAGGCATAATGGTGTTCTTATTCGCGCCAAACCACAAAACGGGATTGCATATCCATTCGGAAACCGCTACTGCAAATAGAAAATCCACCGCTGCTACCGCAGCCGTAATTTTTTATCACGTACAATTACTCAAACTTCGTTTGACTTTTTCCGGTAATAAAAAAATCCACACGTTTCCGTGTGGATTTTCTGCTTGATGTGGGCCCTACTGGATTCGAACCAGTGACCCCCTGCTTGTCAGG
>JABDPH010000070.1 GCA_013042925.1 Eudoraea sp. | reverse complement strand
ACCAAATGGTAACCAATACCCCTATCGACATTTACTTCAACAGCTATGGTAGTTGCTTCTACTCCAAAAACGGCACTGCCATAAACTTTTGAAAGCATGCTTTAGTCTCTGTACTAATAATCAACTTTTCAGTAAGAACATAGATACTATTCTTCACCGCAAAAAGACTGCAGATAAAGAATAAATCCTTTGGTAAGTTATAGAAGGGTTAGTTTCCTTTAGGCAAAAACTGTAGTAAAGATGTTGACTTAGTCATGATTTCTTCCTTATTCATCATCATCTTCCTGAATTTGCCCTGGACAAATAATTCTGCCTGATCCTTATAATGTGGACTAAAGGGGTTCCCCGATTGTCCGGTGGGCAAAATACTCACACTATTCTCTATATCTGAAAAGTCTACTATACGTCTGGTAGATGGCCCTGAATTCACCTTATATTGGCCATCCTTAGTATATGGAAAAAACATATTATTTATAACCTCTCTGGTACCGTCTACAGGAAATGGACCCACGTTAAAAAAAGAACGGAACATTTCAACCTGCCCAATAGGATGCCCGTGTTCCAGTGTATGAACTTTATCCCAGGTCCATTGTGAACTGCTTTCACCAAACTCCGCTTTTAAAGAATCCAGGGCCATATTAAAAGAAGTCAGAACAATATCTTTCTTATTTTCTATTGTCTCTTCGGTAAGAGTATTATCCCACCAAACCGATTCTTTTTTAAGAGCCATTGGAGCTATAAGACGTTTGTGAAAATGAGTCGTTAAAAATTGTTGAAAGAGTTCTGGACCAAGTTCGTCTTCAAAAGTATTACTTAAAAAGAAGTATATCCATCTGTGAAATATTGTGGCTTCAATACTCTTTAAATGCGAATCCCCATCCCAGGCGCGCAGCTTATCCAATAGATTTATATCATCCTCACTCAACTCCTTTACATTCACGCGTTTGGTAAGATTCCTTAAAATTTCAACATTTACTGATGAGGTACCATCTGTGATCATAATCATCATAGCATTTTTGTCCCAATCATCAATTCCGTCTAATAATTCCACAATCCGTTTAGCTCTGTTTTCGGGTAAATAATAACCAGGGTATAGCATCCCTGCTATAGAATCGGGTTGGTTATTGGCCGAGTATACATAGTTCCAGGAGGGATTTACGGCAGAAGGATTCTCACTAAATTCCAGAAACCTGGTAGGTTCGTAGGCCCCGCTGCTGCCATCCATAATTAACTTGGTCTGTGCACTATCCGGCATCTGGTATAACTTTGCTGTTGCCCACCAGGCCACATTACCTTCTTTATCGCCATACATCATGTTTAGACCCGGAGCATGTATTTTAGGTAAAGCCATTTCAAATTGTTCAATATTCTGTGCATGGCTGGTCTCATAAAGGGCATCAAGTACCTTATTTTCCATTTTGGTATAAATCCAGGACATACTAATAGGCCTGTTGCCTTCAATTTTATTGGATATGCTGTCCAAAATGGGCCCGTGATATGTTTTTTTATAATTCAGGGTTACATCCGCACTATCTTTGACCTTAATTATTCTTGAAACAATTTCATAATTCTCCCAACCTTCTTTGGTTTTGTATTTTGTACTGTCTGCCGGGTTTGTTTCCTCATAATAAAAATCCACATCATCATTTTCAAACATGGTAACCCCATAGGCCAGATTTCTATCATGCCCCAATACAGGGAAAGGTATGCCGGCCATATGATAGCCATATTTTTCGTAGCCAGGGACGCTAACATGAGCTTCGTACCATACAGACGGCTGTGCAAAACCTATGTGAGGATCATTGGCAAGAATCACTTTGCCTGATTTTGTTTTTGACGGTGCTACTACCCAGCTGTTGCTCCCTTCCAATTGAGGTAAAGGTAAATTTGCCAGGGCCTTTGAAATGGAAGCCACCATTTGAGCTTCTTTTGAATCCTCAGCTGCAGACTTATAATTCTTTATCCATTCCGTATTTTTATCCACTTCAATTTCCAGGTCCTTTAGATATTCGGGGCCTAATTTATTATTTATAGTTGTTAGTAAAGGATCTGTTTTTTGAGCCATAGCAAAGCTAAACGCCATATAACCAATAGAATTATAAACATCCTTGAGGGTAAATGGTTCCTTATTGATGCCTGTAAGGTAGAATTCAACAGGTGTAGGTCCATTTTCTATAAATTGATTTATCCCATCTAAATATGCCTCAGTAAGCTGAATTGTCTTGTTTGTACGATCACTTTTTTCTACCGTTTTTTCAGAAGCCTCATCTATACCCAGGGAAAGAAAAAACTTATCTGTTGTTATTAATTTAGAACCAAAAATCTCGGAAAGCCCGCCACTTGCTACCCTTCGTAACAATTCCATCTGCCAGAGCCTGTCCTGTGCATGTACATAACCCAGCGCTCTAAACGCATCCTCTTCATTTTGGCCATAAATGTGAGGTATCCCATAGAAATCATAATAGACCGATACAG
>JABDPH010000060.1 GCA_013042925.1 Eudoraea sp. | reverse complement strand
CTCGAACCTGCTGTGTTTGGAATTCCGGTAATTATTGGCCCGATTTATTCCGGATTTAAGGAAGCTGAAGAATTGGTTAAGCTTAGAGGAATTTTTTCAGTCCATGATAAAGCAGAGTTTACAAGCTTGGTGGATAAACTTTTTCTCGATTCTGATTTCAGATCTAAAGCCGGCATTATAAATTCATCTTACATCAACAATAACAAAGGAGCAAGCATCCAAGTAATGAATCATATACGTACATTATTGTAGCTATTCTTTTCTGGTTAGATAGCATTATAACAAATTGATCCCGGTTGTGGAGTAGCCGTTCAAGAAACAATAGAACTATTCATAAACTGGCTTATCTATTGTAATTAAATTTAAAACAGAGCTGATGAAATTTGCCCCTTTTCATATCATGTTATTGTGTCTATTGTTTTGTTCAATATCTTGCAAGGATAGTGAATCAGAAGCTGATAAACCCAACGATAAACAAAACATTGTACCCAATTCTGAACGTAATTATGACAGTAAGAAAGATCAGGATATTAAAGGGCGTCCCGGCACCATTGAACCTACAAAAGAGCAGCTGGACCGGGCAATAGAAAAAAAGAAAAAATCAAGTATTTTAGATTCTTTGAAGCCCAAGACTGCCTGACTTCTATTTCAATTTTATATTCTCTTCCTTTTTTTTGCTAGATTTACCAAAACCAGCAAACCATGGACAAAAGGATTTTCAGAATTTCATTAACAGCCGCATTGGCAGGTTTTTTATTTGGCTTTGATACCGTTGTAATTAGTGGTGCCAATTTGCCTATTAAAGAATTATGGAACACTTCACCCTGGTTCCACGGTACTTTTATTATGTCTATGGCGTTGTGGGGTACGGTAGTAGGTTCTCTTTTTGGAGGCATTCCCTGTGATCTTTTTGGTCGGAAAAAAACCTTGTTCTGGATTGGTGTTTTATACTTTATTTCTGCTATGGGATCTGCTCTGGCTGTAGATCCTTATATGTTTTCCTTCTTCAGATTCATCGGAGGTCTGGGAGTAGGGGCTTCCTCTGTGGCCGCTCCAATTTATGTTTCAGAGATTTCATCATCAAAAAACCGAGGGCAGTTAGTAGCTCTATACCAGTTTAATATAGTGTTTGGGATTTTTATCGCTTTTATTTCAAATTATTTGCTAAAAGGTTTTGATGGTGCGAACGACTGGCGTTGGATGCTTGGGGTAGAGGCTATTCCCGCTTTCATATACAGTCTAATGGTTCTTAAAATTCCAAACAGTCCCCGTTGGTTAGTGATAAAAAAACAAGATAATAAGAGGGCCTTAAAAGTTTTGGAGTTTCTTTCAAATAAAGAACATGCACAGCAAAAACTTGAAGAAATTAAGAATTCATTTAAAGTCTCAGACGCACAAGAAAAGCTGTTTACAAGCAAATATAAAAAACCGCTTATACTTGCTTTTCTAATTGCGTTCTTTAACCAATTATCAGGGATTAATTTTATCCTCTATTATGCCCCCGAGATTTTGGAAAGGGCAGGGTTGGCTGCCAGGGAATCTTTGTTCAGCTCTATTTCCATAGGAATCGTGAATTTAATTTTTACGCTCGTAGGGATACGATTAATTGATAAAGTTGGAAGGCGAGAATTAATGAATATTGGATCCATAGGTTATATTATAAGTCTTGCTATGGTGGGCTGGTGTTTTTACAGCGGAGCCGATTCTACCATACTTCTTGTTTTTATCCTGATTTTTATTGCTTCGCACGCTATCGGACAAGGTGCGGTCATATGGGTTTTTATCTCAGAGATTTTTCCAAATAAAGTAAGGGCATTCGGCCAGTCATGGGGTACAGGTACACATTGGATATTTGCGGCTTTAATTACACTCCTTACTCCTATATTCCTGGATGCCAATGATGGTATCTTTAAGGATAACCCCTGGCCAATTTTTCTGTTTTTTGCATTTATGATGGTATTGCAATTGTTATTTGTAATATTTATGATGCCTGAAACCAAAGGAATTTCACTTGAGGACTTAGAAAAAAAGTTAAGTCCGGATAAAGATTCGTGAAAAAAGTAAATTACACTTTACCGAAAATTCAGGTATTACATCTCAAAAAGGCCCATTCTTATTGACTTTTAGTCGAATTATGGCATTGCAAATGTAATTTATTGTCATAAATATGTACATTGTAGGAAATTATATGAATCATGGAAGATCAATTAACATTTGGCACAAAGCTCCTTAACGGGTTCCTAAGCATAATGGTAGTGGTTTTGGTCTTAATTCTTGCCGCCGTGGTGATTTGCCTTATTCTGGCAGGTTTGGGCTTCTTTTAGCAAGACACAAAACCGATTTTTCCCAATCTTGCCCACTTATCTTTTTCTTATTACTTGATTATCATTTTGAATTTATTCAAAATAAACTCACTTGTTATTAATGATTGAATGACAATGGGTTGAAAGAAAGTGATATCTATCAAAAGAGATTTCAGAAAAAAGGAATCTCTCATTTTAACTTTCCTGAAATTTGCATTTCAAATCCAATAGCTCTAAATCTTGAGTAGGTCGGCTACAGTTTCTCATAGAAGCTTGGCATCTAAATTCAGAAAATACCTGTGTCAATCAATTGCACAAGTAAAATATTCCCGATTATAACGGTCTACTTATGTATATTGCAAGTAGAACAATTAATAAAGATTTAATGCGCCTGAGGACTATTCCATATTTTCTTTTATTTTTTTCCATACTTTTTAGCTGCAATCAATTAGAGAAAACAAAAACCATTAAATTGGCTCATGGGCTCGATGTAAACCACTCTGTTCATAAAGCCATGGTCAAAATGGGAGCTGATCTAAAAGAGCTTTCAGGCGGTAAACTTCGTTTAGAAATTTATCCGAGTCAACAGTTAGGAACAGAGCGACAATGTCTGGAACTTTTACAAATTGGAAGTCTGGATATGACCAAGGTTTCTGTAGGCGTACTTGAAAATTTTGCTCCAAAAATGAAAGTCCTGGGAC
>JABDPH010000057.1 GCA_013042925.1 Eudoraea sp. | reverse complement strand
ACCAAGGGGCATATAATGCAGGGCCATAAAAAATAAAACCATAGAAGTAGAGCCTACTAAACCTCTTAATATCAAAAGTTTACGATGTGTTCCTAACACTGGAATACCCCTGTTAAGTAGAAACCCAAAAGTAAAGAAAAGTGAGCCAAGCGATCTGAAGAAAACCATCTGATATGCGCTGTACGAAGTGAGGAACTTCAGAAGTCCGTTCATAAGTGTAAAGGCCAGGGTACTCAGGAGCATAAAATAAATGGCCTTCTTTAAATCCATAAGAACAAAGATAAGTGATGTGGCGCCGTTACTTTAAATCCAATTCTATTCTATTGCTTCAGGTTACTAGAACAGGTCTTTACTAACATGGGCAGTTTTTACACTACTTCCTACCTCTGATACATGTGTCCATGCAAAATAAACATTATCCCCAACCAATTCCATTTGAGGGAACCCGGTACTGCGAGAACTTTCCAGCCTGGCAATTAAAATTGGTTCTCCCATGTTTCCGGAGCTGTCTGCTTTTACCGCTTTTAACACTGCGCCTTTATCTTCCATTTGCATCCAACTTACAATGGCGATCCCCTTCTCCAGCAACAAAACATCTACCCTGCCTATAGCAGTGGCATCATCAATCTGAATAGGATTATCAAAACTAATTCCTCCATCGTTTGAAAATACAAGGTTTACCTTTGGTTGGTCTTTGGCGGCGGTAAACCATGCTACAGCCAGATTATTGCCTAAATTTGCTGCCTTAGGTCCATTAACGGGGCATCCTTTTATAAGCCAATTATCAGGATATATGGTTTTAGGAGCAGTCCATTTACCTGCCACATTCCTTACAATACTTACATCCCTTATTTCTTCCTCAGAGCGATCCCTGTAAATTACTACAGGGCCATTGGAAGTGATAACAGCAGTGGTCTGGCAGCAATCGCAGGTTCTGGAATCCAATACAGTATCATTGTGCACTTCTCCATATGCTGAAACTTCAGCTGCCCTAAGGGTCATCGCACCCCTAGAACTGTCTACTTTTTCCTGAGTATTGCGGCCATCGAGCCAGGTTATAAAAAAGGAATTCTCTTTATAGGGCAAGGCAGTTACAAATCCGTGTTCCGTTGTTGTTCCGTCTGTATGCAAGGGTAAATCAGTGATCCAATCGGTAGAATCTTTTGGAAGTACATTGAGTTTTATATTGTAAGAATATGTATCCGGAGAAGATTTCTTCAGTACATGTGACATTAAATGGCCCTTATTTTCAGTGATCATGGGGAAGTCGGCCCAATTCACAAACCAGTCATTACCCCTTATTATTTCCTTTGGAGTCTGCCATTCTCCATTTTTGAGTTCGGCATAGTACAAGATGGCTATGGTATCCTTCCTCATTTCTACCCAGGACATCAGCGTCTTTTCTTTGGAAGAAAACAAATAGGGCAACGAACTATTTTCTTCGGCAAGAGAATTAATATAATGAACCTTTTTAATTTTATTTTTAACTTTTTCGCTACAAGACAAGAATATTATAAAGAATATAACCAGAACGTAATAGGTGTCTCTTTTCATATAAGTTAATCCTCTAATTCCTCAAACTTGTTATTTGCCAGCAGAATTTTGGTAAGGCGCTTGGAATCCTTATTCCTGTAGAGATCCCGTACAAGCTTTTGCCGCTTACCATCGGAGATATCCATCGAATCTATCATTGACCTTATAATAAGTATTTCTTTTCGTCGTGCCTCCTCGGCAGCCAGATAATCAGGTTCAAATTTATAAAGCGCAGGGCCTTCTTCATCTTCTGCTTGCAGTGTAGCCTCTTTTTGCGGTCTTTGTTGGCCAAGAAGGTTAGTTGTATTCAACGCACATAACCCAATGCAAAACAGTAGCAATAATTCTTTTTTCATTTTAAGTGTCTCGTATTCAAGCCCAAAATAAGTTATTTTCCTATACATACCATAGGACCTTGTTGATTTGGTATTATATTCGATTAATAACTAAATGCAGCGATGAATGATATGTGAACCTTGAGTTTTTCTAAGATGATTGTGCTTTGCATATCCTCACTTTGATGGACTTACTAATTGGTGTCCGACTTCTATCGGCAAAATGATTGTAAGGTACCAATACATTGGTCTCCGGAAAATAGGCTGCCAAATTACCCCTTGGAATTTTATAGGGCAAAACCTTAAAATTATAAGCTGTTCTGGTCTTGGCATCGTACGTACTGTTCAGATTTACAATCTCCATTTTCCTCAAACCATTTTCTACCATATCATCCGGATTCATAAACACTATCCTCCTTTCATTATATACCCCCCGGTATCTGTCGTCCATGCCATATATGGTGGTATTAAACTGGTCGTGAGACCGAATAGTCATAAGCATAAATTCATCAGCTTTCAACGTATGTTCCGGCAGTTTGTTTATTGTTATTCTGGCTTTACCATCGGGTAACTTGCTAAAATCCCGTTCTCTAACATTATTTGGTAGATAGTAACCCACTCCATTAGCTCTTGATTCAGTATTTTCAAAGCCTTTTGCCACCTTATCTATCATTTCCCTGATCTTACTGTAGTCAGTTCCCAAATGCTTCCAATCCACTGGATGATCTCCCTTAAAATAAGTATCAGCGAGACTTGCAATTAGTTCCGGTTCACTTTTCAAATGGTCAGATGCAGCTTTTAAAACCCCTTTTGATCTGCGCACTCGTCCCATGCTGTTTTCTACGGTTACAAAACGATTATTACCCTGTTCCTTTTCAGAACGTCCGTAAGTGGGCAAAATCAAGGCTGTTTTACCGGTCACAAGGTGACTTCGGTTTAATTTGGTGCTAACCTGTACCGTAAGTTCACACTTTTGCAAAGCTTCAGCCGTATAATCGGTATCTGATGCCGCCATTAAAAAATTTCCCCCAAGGGCTATAAATATTTTACCTTTTCCTTCATGCATTGCCTGCATTGCTCCTACTACATCTAAACCGGCCTCAGAAGGTGGTGTAAATCCCAAATGGGTTTCAATACGCTTATTAAAACTCTTGTCCACATAATGCATGATACCCACGCTTCGATCTCCCTGGACATTACTATGGCCCCTGACCGGACACGTACCACTAAAAGGCTTACCAATAGCTCCCTTTAGCAATAATAGATTTACATACTCTCTGATGGTTTCTACGCCGTTCTTATGCTGGGTCAATCCCATTGCCCAACAAACTATTATTTTCTGTTTCCCAGCCAATAATTTTACGGCGGTATCCACTTTTTGCATGGGAACACCGCATAATTTTAATAGTTCCTTCGCAGAATAAGATTCCAAATCTTTTAATAAGGCCTCTGCTCCGATTGTATATTCCTCAATAAAGTCAGTATCAAAGATATTACCCTCTAACTCGTCCAGTGCAGCCAATTTTTTTAGGATTAGCTTTATCAAAGGGATATCCTGATTTATTTTTACCGGGAGATGAAGGTCTGTTATCTGTTCTCCTGAACCCAGTAAACCCTTTAAACGTTGGGGATTCTTAAAATTCATAAGTCCCGTTTCTTCAAGTGGGTTGATACTAATAATATAACCGCCGTTTTCCTTGCATTTCTCTAAAGCCGAAAGCATCCGAGGATGATTTGTTCCGGGGTTTTGTCCAGCTACAATGATCACTTCTGCCCCATACAAATCTTCGAGTTTTACAGATCCTTTTCCTATTCCAAGAGTTTCTGAAAGTGCTACACCACTGGATTCATGGCACATATTGGAACAATCGGGTAAATTATTTGTTCCAAAGGCCCTGGCAAACAAACCATATAAGAATGCCGCTTCATTGCTTGAACGTCCGGATGTATAGAAAATAGCTTCGTCAGGGCTTTCTAGATTATGAAGGTTATCTGCAATAAGTGTAAAGGCCTCTTCCCATGAAATAGGTTCATAATGTATTCTCCCTTGCCTTAAAACCATAGGTTCAGTTAACCGACCTAGGGAGTTTAGTTCATAATCGGTTTTTAGAGACAATTCTTCTACGGAATATCTTGCAAAGAACTCGGCTCCAATAGTTGAGTTTGTAGCCTCATCGGCCAAAGCCTTAGCACCGTTTTCACAGTACTCCCCTAGTCTGGATGGCTTTTCTGGATCTGGCCATGCACAACTGGGACAATCAAAACCATCTTTCTGATTCATATGCAATAAAGTTGACATCGCCCTGAATACCCCCATTTCCTTGAAGCTATGTTTCATGGCTGCGGCAATCCCTTCTTTCCCCGCAGCATAGGGTTTAGGATCAGTTATTTGGATATTAGAAAATGAATCCGGACCTCTAACACAAATATTTCTTTTAGAATTGATTTCCTTCATTTATTTAAAGTAATGCTTTAGGATTTGGATAGTTATCAGACTGATCCTCCTGACGCTCATCCAGGCAGGTAAAATCTTTTTCTAACAGGAGTGACAAACCACCATTGTCTTTAATATCGATAGTTTCACTAAATCCTACCCGTTCTGTCAGATGCCAATTACTACCCAGCCATTGAGGTAGGTTTAAGGTAATGGTATTGTCCCTGAATTGTGCATCAAGTTTTTCTGAATCAGCCACTAATCGAACCGCATAGATAAAAACATCAGTATTAAATTTTGTTTTATTCTCTATATACCCTTTGGCGCAAAGGGTGTTTACTTCTGTACGGGTAAGCCTGAAACGTAGTGAATTTCCTAAAATCCTAATCTTCATCCTGCTGTAACTTAATGCTTTCTAAATGTACGACATATCCAGATTTCTTTTTCTTTCAGCGTCCATTTTTATGCTTAAATAACGAACCTGATATATATCATAGG
>JABDPH010000055.1 GCA_013042925.1 Eudoraea sp. | reverse complement strand
CGGCAGAGCTTATTTTTGACCAAGGTGTCGGCGATATTTTTAGCGCGCGAGTCGCAGGTAATATTGTAAATGAAGACCTACTTGGAAGTATCGAATTCGCCTGCAAGTTAGCGGGTACAAAAGTATTAGTTATTCTTGGCCATACGGCTTGTGGAGCAGTAAAAGGTGCCTGTGATGGTGCCAAATTAGGTAATCTTACGTTTTTGTTAGACAAAATAATGCGGGCTGTTAATGCAGTTTCGCTGCCATCGGATGCTGTACAAAGAAATTCTAAAAACATAGATTTCGTAAACGACGTTGCCGTCAAAAATGTTCATATGACCATTGAAAACACTCGAAATATGAGTCCCGTATTAAAGGAAACGGAGGACAATGGTGAAATAAAAATAGTTGGAGCGATGTATGATATCAACAGCGGAAAAGTTACGTTTTTGTAAACTATACTCTAAATGTTAAAGGAAAGCCAATGCATACACATTGGCTTCTTTTATTACCAAAAAATACTATCTTTTCTCTTTATAACAAACAAATCGACCGTCATTATGAAAACCCTTTTTTCAAACTTTAAAGGTGATTTTTTTGGTGGATTAACAGCGGGAATTGTAGCTCTTCCTTTAGCCCTGGCTTTTGGTGTTTCATCAGGTTTGGGTCCAAGTGCAGGTTTGTATGGCGCTATTTTTATAAGTTTTTTTGCTGCACTTTTTGGTGGTACCAATACTCAGATTTCCGGACCAACAGCACCTATGACCGCTGTAAGCATGGTCGTTATTGCTACTATCATTGCTATTTACGACGGGAGTGTTGAAAAAGCCTTGCCTATTATCTTAGGTGTATTCCTCCTGGCAGGGCTCTTTCAAATTGGGTTAGGTCTCCTTGGCATAGGCAGGTATATAAGATACATCCCTTATCCGGTAGTATCGGGTTTTATGACTGCCATAGGTGTAATAATTATCATCACCCAAATTCTACCTGCTATAGGTTATTATCCGAAGGAAGATATTACTTATGTGGAACAATTTAAGCCTCAAGCGGAAGAATTGATCCTTGAAAACATATTGCGAGAGGAAGCGGGAGAAGGCATTCTTGTACTTGAAGATTTCGAAGAAACGATCAAAAGGTCAGGAGAAATTACTGCTCGTGCTATATTAGATGAATCAAAGACCCTTGCGGCAGCTGATGCATCAGGGGTTATAGGTGCAATAAAAGCATTTCCAAAAGCGCTGAAAAATATTAGTTGGCTTGAACTTATTCTTGCAGTAACCACTATTCTTATTATTTACGGATTTAAGAGAATTACCAAAATAGTTCCCAGCACTTTAGTTGCATTGATTGTTGTTTCAGGAGTAGCCTACGGGTTTGATTTAGATTACAGGACCATAGAAAAAATACCTGAGGGATTCCCCATGCCTAATTTGGAGATCTTTACCAAATTCAAAATTAGCAATATCTCCCCTTACATTTTTACCGCTCTTACACTGGCCATGCTAGGTGCTATTGATTCACTTCTGACTTCTGTCGTTGCAGATAACATGACTAAGACCAAGCATAAACCCAACAAAGAATTGTTAGGACAGGGTATAGGTAATAGTATTGCGGCAATTTTTGGGGGCCTCCCTGGAGCCGGTGCAACAATCAGAACGGTAGTAAATATAAATTCAGGGGGCAAAACCAGACTCTCGGGAATGCTTGCAGGAATAGTTTTATTACTAATTCTACTGCTAATCGGACCTGTTGCTTCACAAATACCTGCTGCCGTCCTTGCCGGGATTTTGATCACTGTAGGAGTGAGTGTAATGGATTATAAGGGATTAAAAGCGATTCCAAGTTTGCCCAAAGATATAACATTAGGTCCTTTAAAACTTAGTTCTGAAGTTATGGTTATGTTGGTTGTTATGGTTCTATCAACATTTTGGAATCTTGTATATGCTGTTGGTATAGGACTAATTATTGCTTCTTTAATGTTTATGAAAAAAATGGGAGATCTCACAGCGGAACGTTCCGATGTAAAACCCTTGTCAAAAGAAGATGCGTGGCCGGATGAGAAAAATTTCCCAAAAAAATTGAAAAAGGAAGTTTTTATAAAACATATAAAAGGACCTCTATTTTTTGGAACTACAAGTGATTTCCTGAGGCTCGCAGAACAAATTCCCAAATCGGCCCATATAATTATCATTAGACTGGACCGTATGCAATATATGGACCAATCTGGCCTCTATGCAATGGAATTAGTCCTGCAGGAATTGACAAAAGACGAAATCTTACCTCTTTTTGTAGACGTCTTAAATCAACCACGATATATGATGGAACGTATTGACATTATCCCTGATCTGGTGCCGCACGAGCATATTTTTGAAAATTTTAACGAATGTGTTAACTGGATTGAACAGCAGGAGGCAATGGAGCAAACCTAAATCTTTAGTGCTTTTAGGTTAAAAATGCTTTCTTGATGGATATTTGTTATAAATTTGCCTTTTCTTTTGCATATTACCTTGATCAGAATATGTATTTATTAAAAGGAGGATGATAGACCAGCTAAAAAAACACCTAACAGAAGTAGACAATTTCTCTTCGGATAATCTCAAAGAAATTGAGGCATTCCGAATTCAATACCTTGGCAAAAAAGGTCTCTTAAATCATTTCTTTTCCGAATTTAAAAATATACCTGCTGAAGAGAAAAAAGAATTTGGCCAAACAATAAATGAACTTAAAAATAAGGCCACTGAAAAGGTAAATTCACTTAAAAAAGCTATCGAACTTGGTAGTCAGGAAAAAAGGATATATAATGATCTTACAAGACCTTCCGAACCAATGGAACTTGGGGTGCGCCATCCTATTTCTATCGTAAAAAACCAGATCATAGATATTTTTTCCAGAATAGGTTTTAATGTCTCAGAGGGGCCCGAAATTGAAGATGACTGGCATAATTTTACTGCTTTAAACTTGCCGGAACACCATCCTGCAAGAGATATGCAGGACACCTTTTTTATTCAAACTAATCCTGATGTGCTCCTACGCACACATACCTCTTCTGTTCAGGTACGGTATATGGAAAACAATAAACCCCCTATCCGAACAATCTCCCCGGGCAGAGTCTATAGAAACGAGGCAATTTCGGCCAGGTCGCATTGTTTTTTTCATCAGGTAGAAGGACTATATATTGATAAGAAAGTTTCATTTGCAGATCTAAAGCAAACACTACAGTTTTTTACCACGGAACTTTTTGGTAAGTCCAAGATAAGACTTCGACCATCTTATTTCCCATTTACGGAACCCAGTGCCGAGGTTGATGTTTATTGGGGTCTAGAAACTGAAACAGACTACAAGATGACTAAAGGAACGGGCTGGTTGGAAATAATGGGATGTGGTATGGTAGATCCAAATGTATTGGATAATTGCGGTATAGATAGCAAAACTTATTCCGGGTTTGCCTTTGGAATGGGCATCGATCGCATTGCTTTACTGCTTCATCAAATATCCGATATCCGCTTACTCAGTGAAAATGACGTAAGATTCCTGGAACAGTTTAAAAGTGCTTTTTAAATACTGTTGTCAGCATTAATAGAATTAAACCCGCCCGAGAATACGCATTATAATATGGCCTTTATATATGTTTAGAAATTCATTTAAGTAGTTCACTCTTTCCATTCATTAAAGGGGTACTTACTTAATTGAGAGTTGTAATATTTGATATCGCCGGTTACTTCCAATCCTACCCAGGCGGGCACTTCAATATTGTCATTTACATTTTCAGATTCAATTTCTGCCACTACCAAACCTTCGTTAGAACCAAGAAATTCATCTACTTCAATAATATGGTTCCCCGTTTCTACACAATAACGGATTTTCTCCAAAATTTCTTTTTCGCATAGCTCTAAAAGGAGCTCCGCCTCTGAGACTGGTATCTTTTTTTCCCATTCAAATCTAGTCGTACCTGAAGAATTAGATCTGCCTTTTACTGTCAAAAAAGCCTTTTCATCCGCTATTCTTATTCGTACTACCCTATCCGGATGTGAATTTAAAAACCCCTGAATAATATGTGTTTTGGAATAGGCCAAAGATCTGTAGTCCTTTGAATTCACCAGATATTTTCTTTCTATTTCTATCATATTTGTACACACTTAAACGCAAGATTTGGAGAACTCTTAGTTTTTTGCTTCCCCCAACTTTACGATCTTATCAGAAGGAATTTTAACTCTTTCATATGAATTATTTGCCAGCCATACCATACTACGTGCAATTGCTTGAGGAGTTACAGATCTGTATTTTCTAAATGGTCCAACCAAAAAAGTATTCAGAATTGTAAATACTTTTTTTGCAAACCATTCTCCAGGCCTATTTTCTTCCCTGTGACCCGCAATAAGTGATGGTTGTAAAATGTGAATTTTTGGAATTCCCATGGAAACCAAAGCATTTTCCATTTGGCCCTTCAGTTTAGTGTAAAAAACCCTGCTTTCAGCATTTGCGCCTAAGGAAGAAATTACAACAAATGTCCCTATTTTGTTTTTTTTACATAATGCTGCAGCGGCGACCGGAATTCCATAGTCAATTTTTTTATAAAGGTCTTTATCCGGGGTTTTGGCCCTGGTAGTTCCTATACAACAAAATACTTCATCTGCCAGGAAATCGCTCTCTTGGTCAGATAACCTCAGCAGGTCAATAATGTGCTCCTGCAACTTTTCGTCCATTATTCCAACCGTTTTCCTTGAAAATAACTTTACTTTCTTATACCTATTGTCTTTGAGAAGTATCTTCAATAGAATGCTTCCGCATAAACCAGTAGCCCCTAAAATAATTGCTGTTTTTTGTGCCATTTCAATTAGACTAAATATACCTTAAATTTGAATATGCACAATGAATTCCCATTGCGAAAAATAATACATGTAGACATGGATGCTTTTTATGCCTCGGTTGAGCAATTGGATAATTATGAACTTAGGGGTAAGCCCTTGGCTGTAGGTGGTGGCGAAAAGAGAGGTGTAGTATCTGCAGCAAGCTACGAGGCTCGAAAATTTGGAGTGAAAAGTGCTATGAGCGGTTATCTGGCACGACAGAATTGTCCTAACCTAATATTTGTTAAACCACGATTTCACAGATACAAAGAAGTATCATTTCAAATTAGAGAAATCTTCCTGGACTATACGGATATGGTAGAACCACTATCATTAGATGAAGCATATCTGGATGTTACACTGAACAAAAAGGGAAACCCTTCTGCTACCCTAATCGCTCAGGAAATAAGGCAACGAATTTTTAATGAAGTAGGTTTAACCGCTTCAGCAGGAATATCCATTAACAAATTTGTAGCCAAAATAGCCAGCGACTACAACAAACCCAATGGACAGAAAACAGTGAATCCGGAAGAAGTAATTCAATTTCTTGAAGATTTGGAAATAAGGAAGTTCTACGGCGTTGGTAAAGTCACTGCTGCTAAAATGTATAACCTTGGCATTTTCACCGGTGAAGATTTGAAAAGCAAATCGCTTGAATTTTTAGAAGATCATTTCGGAAAGGGCGGCGCACACTACTACCATGTTGTCAGAGGTATTCATAATAGTGCGGTGAAAACTGAACGTGTTCCCAAATCTGTGGGCGCCGAGCGTACTTTTAGTGAAAATCTTAGTAGTGAGATATTTATGTTAGAAAGATTAGATCATATTGCCAAAGAACTTGAGGGCAGGTTAAAGAAATCGGAAATTGCCGGTAAAACAATTACACTGAAAATAAAATATAGTGATTTTAGCCTCCAGACACGAAGTAAAACTTTACCCTATTTTGTGTCAGATAAAGATTTGATATTAGAGACCGCTAAACAATTATTATATCAAGAGGAACTGGAAAACTCAGTTCGATTGTTAGGTCTTTCACTTGCAAATTTAAATACTGAAATCAGGAAAACGGATAAGGTGAATGATATGATTACAGTTCAACTCAGGTTTGATTTTTGAGTTAAAATTTTGTTTTCTTCCTTTTATTCTGTTTAAATTCTTCTTTGTTTAAGACTTGTTTTTTCAGTAATACATGGTCCAATTGTTCGAAAATAACTCTTTTTTTGTTTAGAGTTGAGAATTAAAAACGGCGATGTTTACTACTATAATTAAACAAAACTGTTAATAGGCTATGTAAATTTTCCAACTTAAATATCTTTTAGTAGTATTGAAAAAAATTGCTATGAGAAAGAAAGTTTTCAAATCCTTTTGTGGATAAGGCTTTTACTTTCCATATTCAGAATTTTAATGGTCCTTAAAAGAATTAGAATTTATGAAGGAATTTAAAAATTTCGACAAAGCCGCCGCCAGTTTCTACAAAAGAACTCAGGTAAAAGTTCTGCCTATTTTAAGCTGGGATATTTCAGGTCCTTATTTTGACAAGACCTGCAAAGATTTTGACGATCTCAGAGTTCTAAAAACACTTGCACAAAGCAACCGCTGGTCTTACAAAAATACTTTCGATGAAGATTTTCTTGACAAAGAACAGGTTATAGTTGTTACTGACCCTGAATTGAAAATTGTATATGCCACAAATAACATTTATAAAATGAATGGTTATACTTTGGATGAGATAAAAGATAAAACTCCAAAAATTTTTCAGGGCCAAAAAACCGACAGCAAAACTAATGCTACTATTTCGAAAGCCATTAAAAACCAGGAGCCTTTTGAAGCCATAGTCGTCAATTATAGAAAAGATGGCTCAACTTATAACTGTTGGATTAAAGGAGAACCCATTTTCAACAAAAAGGGTAAAATTGTAAATTTCATTGCTTACGAGCGAGAAGTGGCTTAAGAATTTCTAACTCATCATTCTGGAAATAGGTCTAGAGGTCTAGAAGCTACAGGTTTCAATTTCTGTAACCCGCAGTGTATTCACCATTCCCTTGCTCTTTATAGGCATTGCAGCCAAACTAATAAGCATATCACCAACATCTAAAAATCCTTTCTTACAGGCTATACTGTTTACATCTTCGATAGTCTCATCTGTTGAAACAAACTTGTCATAGTAAAATGTTTTCACACCCCATAGGAGATTTAGCTGAGTTAATATTCTTTTGTTTGAAGTAAAAACCAGGATATGAGCACTCGGCCGCCATGCTGAAATTTGGAAAGCCGTATAACCACTATTAGTGAGTGTGGATATAGCCTTGGCCTTAATTTCATTGGCCATAATGGCCGCATGATAACAAACAGATTTAGTAATATACCTTTTTGTTCTTATATGGGGCGGCTCCTGAGGAACTTGAATTAATTCAGAACCTTCAACACTATGCAGAATACTGGACATTTTTTGTATAACCTCAACCGGATAATTTCCTACAGAAGTCTCTCCCGAAAGCATCACTGCGTCTGCCCCATCCATTACGGAGTTTGCAACATCATTAACCTCCGCCCTTGTAGGCGTAAGTGAAGTGATCATTGTTTCCATCATTTGGGTGGCGATAATTACAGGAATCCTTGCTTTTTTGGCTCTTAACACCAATTTCTTTTGGATAAGGGGTACCTCCTGAGCCGGAACTTCCACACCAAGATCTCCCCGTGCAACCATAATCCCATCGCAATAGGAAACAATTTTATCAATATTTTTTACTGCTTCCGGTTTTTCAATCTTTGCAATAATTGGAATTTTATGTTTAGAATGTTCTCTGATTAAATTTTGAAGATCAATAAGATCCTGACTAAATCTAACAAAAGACAAAGCAATCCAATCCACGTCAAGAGAAATAGCGAAAATGGCATCTTCAATATCCTTTTCAGTAAGCGCAGGTAAGCTAATATTAGTGTTTGGAAGGTTTACTCCTTTCTTCGATTTCAATGGACCTCCCTGAATTACTTTTGCTCTTACTTCATTTTCCTTGTTGGTGGTAAGGACTTCGAACATTAGTTTTCCGTCATCCAGCAAAATACGTTCTCCGGGGTTTACGTCTTTTGGAAAACTGGAATAATTCATATATACTTTTTCGGCATTGCCTTCAAAGGGATCACCTGTTACAAAGGTTATTTCATCGTCCGGGGCAACAATAACTTCGCCCCCCATAACTCCAACCCTTAATTTCGGGCCTTGCAAGTCCGCTAAAATGGCCGTATAAATTCCCATTTCTTCATTAAGTGATCGAATCATTTCTACGCGCTTGGAAACGTCTTCGTAATCGGCATGGGAAAAATTAATTCTAAAGACATCTACTCCAGATTCTATCATCTCCTTCAGGACCTCTCTTTTGCTTGTTGCCGGCCCCAAGGTGGCTACAATTTTTGTCTTTTTTGTATCGGGCATACTTCTATATAATTAAATTTTGCTTGGATTTTAGATTATCGGTTTCAATTTGATATGCAGTAATTATCTTGGGTATTTCAAGAATAGAATCCA
>JABDPH010000248.1 GCA_013042925.1 Eudoraea sp. | reverse complement strand
AAATTGAAGGAAGAAGGTCTAAACCTTTATATGATGATTAATTTCGAGATGACGGGTGTTCCTATGGTCAATAAGGACTATATGATGTATGTTACAGGTTACGATAAATCTAATATAGCAGCAGTATCTAATAAATATGCAAATAAAAATTTGGTAGGATTTTTACCGTCAGCCAAGGAATTTGGTCTTTTTCAAAGATCGGATAACTATCCTTTTCACAACGAGTTTAATATTCCTTCTCAAACCTATTGCACTTTTGATTTCACTAATTATAATTTCTATCACAAGGTGGGTGATGAGGTAGATCTAATGGATTTTGAGCATATGGCAAGGCTTATTAATAGCATGATACCTGTATTGGAAGGATTTTCAAATTCACCTGAACAAGAAGTAAAGTATAATTAAATGGCTAACGTAATAATTACAGGATGCAGCAGGGGTATAGGATATGAATTAGCCCGCCTTTTTGCCCAAAGCGGACATAAAGTTTTGGCCCTTTCCAGAAATGATAAGCCGGTTAAGGATTTAAATGAAGCTAATATTTCAGCATTTCCTTTTGATATTTGTAAGGACAAAGATTTTAAAAAGCTTGAAAATTTTTTAGAAGACAATTGGAAAACTGTTGATATTCTAATTAATAACGCGGGACAATTATTGAACAAGCCTTTTCTTCAAACTACCAGGAAGGAATTTGAAGAAATATATAGGGTAAATGTATTCGGAGTGGCAGAACTTACCAGACTTCTCATTCCAAAAATGTCTACTGGTGGGCATGTCGTAACTATTAGTTCTATGGGTGGCGTTCAGGGAAGTATTAAATTTCCTGGCCTGGCGGCCTATAGTTCGAGTAAAGGTGCGGTAATTACCCTAACAGAATTATGGGCTGAAGAATTTAAGGAATCTGGCCCTTCCTTTAATGTTCTGGCCATTGGAGCGGTCCAGACAGAAATGCTGGAAGAAGCCTTTCCAGGCTATCAGGCGCCTATTTCAGCAGATGATATGGCTGCTTATATTATGGACTTTGCTTTGAATGGACAGCGCTTTTACAATGGGAAACTATTACAGGTAAGTAGCACCACCCCTTAATTTTAGTAATATTTTACTTCAATGAACGAAACACTTTTAAAATACCTTCCTGAGAATGCGGTCCCGCCTTGTCTTGAACTTATAAAAGCAAATGAAGTAAATTTAAAAATAGTTAATCAAAGGGTTACCCGCCACGGAGATTATCGACTCCTGCCTGATGGTTCTCATCAAATTACTGTCAATGCCACTTCAAATAAATATCGTTTTTTAATAACGCTTATTCATGAAATTGGACATTTGGTAGCTTTCGAAAAGTATGGAAGAAGAATAAAACCTCATGGAATTGAATGGAAGAGGACATTTCAGTATCTGATGCTACCATTTATCAGACCGGAAATGTTTCCATCTTCCCTTTTACCAGTTCTTGCAAAACATTTTAGGAACCCAAAAGCCAGTAGCACCACGGATTCAGCTTTGTCCACGGCTTTGAAAGCTTATGATATTCCTTCTGATAAAATTCAAGTTTTTGAATTACCTTCAGGAAGTATTTTTAGGTTGTATAATGGGAAATTATTTAAGAAGGGGCAAAGAAAAGTAAAAAGATACGAATGTACTGAGGTTTCATCCGGCAGGGTATATCTGTTTCAGCCTCATGCCGAAGTTGAACTAGTAATTAAGAAATAACAAATGGAAAAAAATAAAAACTATTACGCGGTTTTAATGGCTGGGGGAGTAGGTTCGCGGTTTTGGCCGGTAAGCACCTCTGCTTATCCAAAGCAATTCCACGACATGTTGGGTGCCGGAGATACACTTCTGCAAAAAACTTTCAGTCGTCTCAATAACTTTATACCTACAGAGAATATTCTTATTCTTACGAACGAAAGATATAATGAACTTGTTTTGAGTCAGCTTCCTATGATAAGCTCAAATCAGGTAATTTTGGAACCTGCAATGCGTAATACTGCCCCCTGTATTTTATATGCAGCTTTGAAAATTAAAAAAATGAATCCTGATGGTTTGATGATTGTGGCTCCCAGTGACCATTGGATAGAAGATGAAAAGGCCTTTGAAAATAATGTTAAAAACTGTTTTGATAAATGTGAGGAAGAGGATGTAATATGCACTCTTGGAATAAAACCTACTTTCCCAAATACGGGATTTGGTTATATTGAATTCGAGCAAACTACGGCCCGGGAAGAAGGTTCTGGATTATATGCCGTCAAACAATTTAGGGAGAAACCGGATTATGAAACTGCAAAGTCATTTTTAAATCAGGGTAATTTTCTTTGGAATGCAGGTATTTTTATCTGGAGTGTTAGAACTATTTTGGCTGCATTCAAGGAATTTCAAACAGAGCAGTTTGACTTGTTCAATGCCGGATATGACATGTTAAATAGCCCGGGCGAAAAGCATTTTATCGATAAGAACTATCCTAAAGCAGACAATATTTCAATAGATTACGCTATACTTGAAAAGGCCAGATCAATTTTTGTCCTTCCCGCTACTTTTGATTGGAATGACCTGGGTACCTGGGGTTCTTTATATCATAAACTCGATAAAGATGAAGATGATAACGCCATTGTTAACGGTAAAGTACTGAGCGAGGATGCTGAGGGAAATATGATTCGATTACCTAAAGATAAAATAGCAGTTATTGATGGATTAAAAGACTATATAATTGTTGATAAAGAAGAAGTTCTGATGATTTGCCCTAAATCCAAGGAACAAACTATTAAAAGTATTCTGGCAGAAGTAAAAAAACGATTCGGAGACCAATACACATAATTATGGAAGAAGATTTTAATGACAAAAGTCCATTGTCAGAAGACAAGGAGAATCTTAGCGGAGAACAAGCTAAAAAGGATTTTCAGGGATTTTATGGGAGTGCTCGAAAATTTGTTGTTGAACTTCTGAATATTCGCCAGAATACGGATCAGCAAGCTACCACGGACGCTATTGTTGCCGACATCCCGTTCAAAGGACATACTATTTGGATATTGATATGTTCAATATTTATAGCTTCGGTAGGGTTGAATGCAAATTCCACGGCTGTTGTTATTGGAGCAATGCTTATTTCCCCTCTAATGGGTCCAATTTTGGGTGTTGGGATGTCTATTGCTATAAATGATATTGATACGCTTCGGCGTTCATTAAAGAATTTTGCGGTAATGGTTACCATAAGTATTCTTACGGCTTATTTATTCTTCGAATTTTTCCCTCTTAGTGATGAATCCTCTGAATTATTAGCTAGGACAGAGCCGGATATCAGAGATGTTCTGATCGCCTTTTTTGGTGGTTTCGCTCTGGTTATAGCCAGGGCTAAAAAGGGAACTATCGCCACTGTAATTTTTGGGGTAGCCATAGCAACAGCTTTAATGCCACCTCTTTGCACAGTAGGCTTTGGCTTGGCAATTGCCAATTGGCATTATGCAACCGGGGCTATGTACCTTTTTATAATAAACACTATTTTCATTGCGCTTGCCACAGTCATTGTTCTTAAGCTCCTTCGTTTTCCAATGGTGAAATATATTAATTCCAGGAAAAGAAGGTTCTATGCCAGAATAGCTTCTTTAATTGCCCTTTTGGTTATGGTACCTGCTACAATTACCTTTTATAATGTTTGGCAGAAATCCAGATATATGAGGCAGGCTCAGGATTTGATTAAAAATACTATCGAGCTATATAAATTTAAAGATAGGGGTCGGTATTTAGATAACCTTACAGAAATAAATTATAACAGGCAAGGTGGTTCAACAATTGAATTAGTTTGCATGGGGGATGAACTTATACCAGACAATGTCATTGACAGCTGGATTGAACAAAAAAATTCATTTTCAAGGTTGGAGGACACAGAACTAAAAATTGTACAGGGAGGAAGAGATGATTCTGAAATAAAATTCAATTATATAAATGAATTATATGAATCTAAAAAAGCCGAAGTATTAAATAAAGATGAGCGTATAAACCTGCTTGAATCTGAAATAGCTAAACTTAGTAAGCTTACAACTAAACAAATACCATTTGAACAAATCAGTGCCGAAGCTAAATTAAATTATGAAAATATTGAAAGCCTTGGTTTTGCTTATACAATTACAACAGACTTTAGTAAAATAGATACTATACCCATTTTTGAAGTTACCTGGAAAAAAGAGACAAAACCGCGTAGTATTACTGAGGACTCGGAGAAACTAGGTAACTGGCTCAAATTGCGATTGAATGATAATAAAGTAAGGTTAAGGTAGAAAGCGGCTAGTCTCTCTCTTCAATATACATTTGCCTGACCTTTTTAAATAATTCCGAGGAATAGACAAAATCAGTTATTGCTTTATTATCTGTTTTAAAGATTTCCTTATTGGTACCTTCCCATTCTTTGATACCATTTTTAAGAAAGATTATTTTTTCACCAATTTCCATAACAGAATTCATGTCATGGCTATTAATTACCGTAATTATGTCAAATTCCTTTGTGATCTCCTGAATTAGGTTATCAATTAAGATCGCTGTATTGGGATCAAGGCCTGAGTTGGGCTCATCACAAAATAAATACTTCGGATTCATAACTATTGCCCTCGCAATAGCAACTCTTTTTTGCATACCTCCTGAAATTTCAGCCGGATATTTCTTGTGTGCATCAATGAGGTTCACACGTTTTAATACAATATTGACCCTGTCTTCCATTTCAGAACGGGATTGATTGGTAAACATGTCCATCGGGAACATTACATTTTCTTCAACCGTCATTGAATCAAATAAGGCACTTCCCTGGAACACCATCCCCATATCCTGTCTTAAATTTCGCTTTTCTTTGACAGTTAGTTTTGAGAACATTCTGCCATCGTAACTAATTGTTCCCTTATCCGGTACTACTAATCCCAAAAGGCATTTCATAAACACGGTCTTTCCGGAGCCACTTTGTCCTATAATCAGATTAGTTTTCCCCTTTTCAAAGGAGGTAGTTATACCTTTTAATACCTGGACATCTCCAAACGATTTGCTTAAGTTTTCTACTTCTATCATTAGCCTAACAATAGTTGGGTTAGTACAAAGTTGGAAATGATGATCACTACACTGGTCCAAACAAAAGAGGTTGTGCTTGCTTTGCCAACATCAAGGGCCCCACCTTCCATATAATACCCATGAAAAGAAGGAATAGTGGCTATTATAAAAGCAAAAACCACAGATTTAATAAAGGAGTAAGTCACGTGAAAAGGTATAAAGTCTAGTTGAATACCTTGAATAAATTCAGTTGAGGTACTGTAATTTCCTAAGGAATTGGCAATTAAACCGCCAAAAATTCCAACATACATGGAAATAGCAATTACAAATGGATAAAATAGCATAGCTATTATCTTAGGAAAAACAAGGTAGTTAAGAGAATTCACACCCATAACTTCCAATGCATCTATCTGTTCAGTAACCCGCATAGTACCTATGCTGGACGTAATATAAGACCCTACTTTTCCAGCCATGATTATAG
>JABDPH010000044.1 GCA_013042925.1 Eudoraea sp. | reverse complement strand
GGATACTATATTACCTCTGTGGCCGTCAGACGGGGTGCCCAACCGAATTGAGAGTGATGAAAAAGAAATAATAGAAAAGGGAGCTATTCAAAGAATTAGTCTTGTTCAATATCCTCAAATAGAGGTGTATTTACCTTCTGAAGCAAATAGTACAGGTAAGGCAATGCTAATTTTTCCCGGAGGAGGGTATCAAATTCTGGCATATGATTGGGAAGGGAGTGATATTGCCAAATATTTGAATTCTAAAGGAATTGCCGGGATAGTTGTCAAGTATAGATTGCCCACTTCAAAATCCTTAGAAAATAATCAAATTGTTCCTTTACAGGATGCTCAAAGGGCAATGAGGCTGACACGGTATATGGCGAAGAACTGGAACATTAGTGATGAAAAGATTGGAATTATTGGATTTTCTGCGGGCGGGCATCTGGCATCTACGCTTGGGACCCACTTTGAAGACGAAGTATATAAATATGTGGATGGGGCTGATTTATTGAGTGCCAGACCTGATTTTATGGCATTGGTTTACCCGGTTATTTCCTTTTCTGATTCCTCAACGCATAGCGGATCTAAAAACGCACTTTTGGGAGATGAACCGGATGCCGCAAATATTACCTATTTTTCAAATGAACTTCATGTTACGGAGAATACGCCTCCTACAGTTCTTTTCCATGCTGCCGACGATGAGGCGGTTCCACCTGAGAATAGTCTGTTATTTTTTAAGGCTTTAAAGGAAAAAGGAGTACCGGCAGAACTCCATATTTATCCCAAAGGCGGGCATGGCTTCTCATTGGCGACGAAGAATCGGAGTCTTAATAGGTGGACTCAGCATCTGTATGAATGGACGCTCCAATTTTAGGAGACCATTTTATATTACATAAATTGATTTGGATGTGGATGTTCATAAGGACTGCGATAAGGTCTTTGCAAAAGTTTGGTCGCTTCTGGATCATCTACTACTATCAAATTTTCACGATCATAAACCAAAGGTCTTTTTAAATCCATTGACATATTTGCCAGGATACAACTTGCGGTTGAAATGTGGCCATCCAAAATGTCCGAAACAGGTTTTGTACCTTTATCTATAGCTGCTAAAAAATCGAGCATATGCAACCTCGTAGCAGGTGCGGCATTAAGTTCTATATTCTTTTCCGTTAAATCTTCCGGATATTTCTCTTTTTCATAGATTACATCCATGTGAAGGGGTTTGCCATCACCGTAGGGGATAAAATCATATTGCATAGTGCTCCCGGTAAGGGTTCCTTTTTCCCCAAACAATTTAAATGCCCAGGGGTATTCAGGATCATCGGGAGTCCCCCAGCTTCTGTGTTGCCAAATACAGTTAAGATCGTCATATTCAAAAATAGCGGATTGAGTATCTGCAATATTAGATTTACCCTCCTTCTGAACATAAATACCTCCGGCAGAAGTTATGCGGTTAGGCCAATCCAATGCTAGCATCCACCTTACTGTATCGAGCATATGTACGCACATATCACCCATTATTCCATTCCCATATTCCCTAAAAGTCCGCCACCATCTTTTGTGTGGCAAACCATCGTAAGGTCTAAGCGGTGCGGGCCCTGTCCACATTTCATAATCCAGGAAATCAGGGACTTCCTGGACTGGAGGATTACCGTTTGCACGCATATGAAAATAACAACACATCTCAACATGAGATATTTTTCCAAGCATCCCGGTATCCACTATATTTTTTTTAGCATGTATAAGGTGGGGTGTACTTTTCCGCTGTGTACCACCTTGTACAACCCTATTATATTTACGCGCAGCAGCAACCATTGCTTCTCCTTCCATTACATCAACGCTTATTGGTTTTTGTACGTAAACATGAGCACCGGCTTTTAGGGCATCAATACACTGAAGGGCATGCCAGTGATCCGGGGAACCTATCAGCACAATTTCGAGACCTTCATTGGCGAGCATTTCACGGTAATCTGAATATTTTTTTGGTTTTTTACCGGATCTTTGTCGTTGTGCCACAAGGTTTGCTGTATCTTCTGTAAAATTACTGTCTACATCGCATATTGCTATTACTTCTACATTAGTTACCTGTATGAGCTTATAAAGATCGCTACTTCCATACCAACCGGCACCAATAAGGCCTACTCGCCATGGTTTGTCTCTGTGCATGAGCTCAAAGCCGTAAGTTCCAAATGAAGATAGCACAGCTGCCGCTGTAGCGCCTTTAAGAAAATTTCTCCTGTTAATGTTGAATAATTTCGATTCCATGTGCTTATGATCAATTTTAGTCCCAATCTTGCTTAATCATCTAAATATACCGAAAAAATAAATTTGCTACGTTTTAGCGCATTTAAGAATCTGCAACTTATCATTAAGATCCTTAATAAAAAAAAGATAAAGATTACCGCCCTCTTTTATTTTGTGCTTTTTTCTGATATCTGCCACTGAAACCGGGAAGTTACGAATTGTGATGTTTGCCTTATCGGTTTGCAGTGCGGCAATTGACTTCTTGTTGTATGGATACACTGAAAGTATCTTAAAAATTCTACCCGGAAATTTCACCTTCTTTTCAGAGGTGTACAAATGTGTATGTTCGTGCAACTTTTTTAAATGGAATTGATTTCCTATGGCCTTAAAAGCCCCGGCTTTTAGAATAGCGGCGTTAGGTTCATATAAATATTTTAAGGGAACTGAAAACTCTGATTGAATGGAATTTTCTTCTGAACGTTTGAAGATATAGACCTCATCAGCTGAATTCTTTAAATTGATGGTTTTTAACAAAGGTTCTACATGGTTATTATCCTTAATAACCCATAAAACTTCTTTAACTTCATTATTGACCGCCACAACATGGATTTCCTTTACGTTTCCTAATTCTTTGAGTCCCTTTGTAATATCCAATAGGGGAGAAGTCTTTAATAGTATACCTTTTGATTTTACTTTCAGGAGTTCTAAATGTTCTGTAACGTCAGGGACACAATCTGATAGTTTAAATACTTTACCCTTAGATTTATCTCTTCTGGAAGGATCTATATAGATCCAATCGAAAATTCCATCAAATTTCTCTAAGTAATCAATTCCATCTGTATTTAAAACTTTAACATTAATTGCTCCAAGTACCGGTAAATTATAGGCGGTTATTTCAGATAATTCCTTGCTAATTTCACATTGTGTTACTTCGTGTATGTGCTGACCAAAAAAATAACTGTCTACACCAAACCCTCCGGTTACATCCAAGAGAGAATTTCCGTTAACTAAACTTGCTTTATAGGAGGCCGTCTTTTCAGATGAAGATTGTTCAATATTTATTTTTGGAGGGTAGTATATCTTTGCAGTTCCGAACCAGGTTGGAAGCTTAGAGGAACACTTTTTTTTACCTTCTATCTGTTGAGCAAGTTCTTTTGAGGAAATTGCATCAAATTTACTTCTTTTAAGTAAAACTGACAGGATGTCAGTATTTAAATTATTATTTATATAATACTGTACACCAGTCTTTAATATATTTTTATTCAAAGTAAAACTATAAATTTTTTGTCAAAGATTTCACTATCTTATTTTCAGCAAAAAACTCCTTTAAAATCACCTTAATTACCGTATATCCGGGAACTGCAATGATCATTCCTGTGATGCCAAATAGCAGACCGCCAATGATGATGATAAGGAAAATTTCCAAGGGGTGAGATTTAACACTATTAGAAAAAATAAATGGCTGTGAGAAAAAATTATCAACCAATTGTCCGATTGTAAAACCAATCATAACATAGATGGTTTTAGGTAAAATAACCGAGCTAAAATCGGCCCCTAAATTACTGGTCATAGTTAACAATGCCATCAAAAAAGCACCGATTACAGGTCCTATATAGGGAATAAGATTTAACAGTGCACAAAGAAATGCTATGACAACAGGATTTTGTATTCCAAAGATTAATAGGACTGCGGTGTAAATGACAAATAATATGGAGATTTGAAGGACCAACCCTCCAAAATATCTGGATAAAAGTAATTTAATAGTATGCAATGATTTTTTTAACCTTGGTTCCTTGTCATCGGGAATTAGGACCATTAAATTATCCTGTAGCAACTTACTATCTTTCAGGTAAAAGAAAGCTATGAAAAGCACTGAGAACAGACCAATAC
>JABDPH010000042.1 GCA_013042925.1 Eudoraea sp. | reverse complement strand
CCCAATCTTTCTTTGCTCTTGTCTCCAAGAATATTAGCAAAACTGGGCTCATAAGTATTCAATAAATAAAAATTACAAGTGATATGTTCATGCATTTTCAGAGCGGCAAAAATGGCATTCCATGCATTATCTGAAAAATCGGTAAGTAATAAAACATTTTTCATCTTAGTATGTTATTTAATAATCTCAGCTGTATCTCTAATAACCAGGAACGGTATTTTTATATGAAAACCTATCTGATCTACATTTTGTCGTTCAAAAAGTCGTTCTAAAAATGAGTGTTTTCTATTCATCATCATTAGGAGATCAATCTCATTAATTTGGACATATTCTAAAATTGCATCTGGCATTAAACTACCCTTTAATTCTGTAAATGTTGTAGACAAACCATCTAAACTACGATAGAGAGCCTTCTTATTATCCTGTTGACTCGCAGTAAGATCATACTCCTCTTTTACATGTAAAACAATTAGTTTTGCCTGATTCATTTTGGCCATTTTTATGGCTATACTCAATTCGTCTTCCTTATAATTTGTCAAATAGTCTGATGGAAGCAAAATTCTCTGAATTTTTTGGAAGGTATAGTTTTCCGGAATTACCAAAACCGGCGCAATAGCTTTACGCAGTACATAAACAGTATTTGTTCCAAGAAAAATCTCTTTAGCCCCCGTTGCACCCTGAGTTCCCATCACAACCATATCAATTTCCTTTTCTACCGTAACTTCATTGATCTCATCTGTAAGCGTATTAAAAGCTGAAATAATGGAATAGGTATGCTTTGGATTTATATAATTTTTCTTTACATCTTCAAGTGTTTTTTCTAAACCTGCCAGAGAGATATCAACGTCGGAATCAGGAATAGCACTAAACAAAGGTCCTCCCAACATATAATCCATCCTGTAAAATGAGGGAGTATAGGTATGAAGGAAGAAAAAGTTACATTTTTCATTTTTAAATAACTGCATTGCATAAGCTATAGCGTTCCGGGAATTTTTAGAAAAATCGGTTGGAAGAAGTATGTTCATAATTAGGGTATTTAAATCTATAACTCAAATTTACTGAGCATCCAAGATGTTAACTATGATATTAATCAGTAGAATTATTCAAAGCAGAGGCATTGACTTTTGTTGTCTAAAAATTTCAATATGGTGCTATAGATGACCAAGATCATTTGTATTGTAAGCGTTCATTCTCAACTTTAAGGTTAACATTAAAAAATATGATCATGGCACTAAATTTCAATCAATATGCGACAGAGGGAAATACTTTTCTAAAAGAATACACCAAGGAAATGAATCTTGGTAAAGACAGAAATAAGGCAGGAAGGATATTAGCTGCGATTTTGCACAGCTTACGCGATATAATTTCTACTGAGGAATCATTACAATTCATCGCACAGTTACCTATGTTTTTAAAAGCGGTCTACGTAAACGGATGGACTCTTAGGGGCAAGAAGAAATTGAAAATAAAACATATGGCAGATTTTTTAGACCTTGTTAGAAAGCACGACGGTCCATCTGCCATCAACGATTTTGAATACAGTGATGAAGTGGCCGAACAATATATAGATACTACCTTCATATATCTTAGAAAATATATTTCACTGGGAGAAATGGAAGATATTAGAGACGGACTTCCAAAGGACCTTAAGAGTATGATTTATTCAAATATTATGTTTTAAAACCTAAGAAGATTCGACCACGGATTTAGCTACCAAAACTATTTGGTAAATATCTACGGCCGCCCTCTTTGGAGATGACACAGGTCATTTTATACCAGGTGAAGGCAACTTAATTTTGCTCTGCTATTAACACCTTTAATATAAAATCATATGAAAAAATTATTTACGCTTTGGGCTTTAATCATAGTACCACTTATTTGCTTTGCTCAAGAACTTACAGGAATTGATGAAATAGCCCCTTTTAGTGAAGGATTGGCAGCTATAAGAAAGGGTAATGAATGGGGCTTTATCAATAAGGAAGGTCAATTAGTAATAGAATTCAGAGATGATCTTGTTTGGAATAAACTAGCTAATACTTCAATTAATGATGTAAGCGGCATACGTTTTCCTCAATTTAAAAATGGCCGATGCATGATAAAAAGAATCATGGAAGAAGAGGAGATTGTAACCTATGGTTTTATAAATCCTGAAGGTAAAGTAATAATAGAACCCGAATATTTGAATCTAACAGAGTTCAACGAAGGATACGCTGTTGGTATTCTAGTTACTAAAGACTTTAGAGGCAAAAACAATTTCCAGTTGAACATCTATGATTATAAATTTAGCGAGGTTCTATTGGATACTAAAGGCGATATCATGCTGCTTATAAATAAGAGAGATGGAATTTCGATGTCTAAAAGACGTTATGAATTGCCTGAGCTGCGGGCAAAATTCCTTTCAGTTAAAAGCCTGGCTGTAAAATTACCTTCAAACAAATGGGAATTACGAAAACTTGAATTATAAATATCATGGAACGATTAAAAGATAAAGTCGCTATTATTACCGGAGGAGCTGCCGGAATAGGCAAGAGCACAGCTGCGCTGTTTCTTAAGGAAGGAGCAAGTGTTATGTTGGTAGATATTAATAAAGATATGCTGGAATCGACTTCCAAAGAACTCAATTCTTCAAAATTGGCTTATTGTGTGGCCGATGTATCTGATCCGGCGGACGTAGAAAAATATGCCGCTGAAACCCTGTCCAAATTTGGCAAAATAAACGTTTTTTTTAATAATGCAGGAATCGAAGGAACGTCAAGTTCTATGGAGGACTATCCGGACGACATATTTGAAAAGGTCATTGCCGTAAATCTTAAAGGAGTATGGTATGGATGTAAATACGTGATCCCAAAAATGGTTGATGGAGGATCTGTGATAATAACATCTTCAGTTGCCGGACTAAAAGGATTCAAGGATTTAGGCGCTTATGTAACCAGTAAACATGGAGTTATTGGCACAATGAGAGTGGCTGCATTAGAATTTGCAGATAGAAAAATACGCGTAAATACGGTGCATCCCGGGCCGGTAAATACCCAAATGATGCGCCGAATTGAAACGGATATTTCTCCTGATAATTCGGAAGAGGTAAAAAAAGGATTTGAGGGGATTGTACCATTCTCAAGGTACGCGGAAGCAATAGAAATTGCAAATCTTGTCCTATATCTCGCCTCAGATGAAAGTAAATATGTTAACGGTAGCACTTATGTTATTGATGGTGGATTAATGGCTGGATAAAAAACTGGATGTTCTCGAAAATCGCATAAGGCACCCTTGAAAGTCAACGTGTTGCAATAGTCTTGTACCTACGTTCAAATATTTTTGGTCTAAATGAAAACGGAAATGTCCAAATTAAAGACGCTCAGATGATTGACGGTATCTCTGGGCCCAACATTACACTCAAAGCGGTTGTAGAGATGATTCATAAGAGTATACAAAAATATCTGAACTATTTGATAACCATTTAAATAAACAAAATGGAAAGTAATGTTATAGACAAAATTAAACAGAAAGGATATGCACTATCTATAATCCTATATCCGGTTATGCTTTTTGTTGGTTTTGTCACCCATCCCAACCTACTTGCGATGGAACCCTTATTTACAGTTGAGCAACTTGTAGGACGGTTCCACAACAATGCCATGTATCATATTGGCCATCTAATTGTAACTTTCGCAGTACCTGTAATCATTATATATTTTGTGGGTACCATGAATTTACTTCAAGGTAAAGGCAAGAAATATGGATTTTGGGGAGGAGTAATTGGAGTATTTGGTGCTTTTATTTTGGCTGTGGATAAAGGGGCTCTGTGCTTAGTGCTTTCGGCATTTGACACCCTTCCGGAAGAAGATTTTGCCCAATTGACGCCCTACCTCCAGGTAATTGTGGATAAAGAGGGTTTATTATTTATTGTATGGCTAATTTTTGCCTTAATGGTAGGCGGAATTCTTCAGGCAATAGGATTAATGAAGGAGAAGATCATTGCTAAATGGCAGGGGACATTTATAATAATAGGCCTGTTACTATTAATAAACCCGGATATTGAGTTAATTAGCACCGTAGGTGCCACCTTAATGTGTATTGCTTACATCCCCTGGGGAATAAAAGAACTTAAATTAAAAGTATAGGAAAAATGAAAAAAATTAAAAAACATGAAGCTAAGGAGATTGGACAATCTCTTGGTATCAAGTGGGAAGAAGTAAGTCTGGACGAATTTACTGATGGAATAAATGTAGAATTTGAACATGGAACGCGCTTCCCGGAGACTAATGTCACCAATGATGACAAATACCTTACAGGTAAAATTGCATGGGCACATTTAAAGGAATTTCCCGATTACTACACCAGATTAGAGAAAATGGAAAAAGAAGCCGAAGACTATTGGAAATTAACCAATATACATTGAAATCTTAGAGTATGTTAAAATGACAAAGATCATAGATGTTACCCCTGAAAATGTACATAAAGAAACCCTTTTTTGTATTAAGGACATTAAGAAACCGGGGTTTCATAGTAAGCGTATATGGTTTGAGAAACAATATAAGCTTGGATTACGGATGAAGATTCTTAAGGATAATGCTGATAAAATGATTGGCTTTATTGAATATATACCCGTGATCACTGCCTGGCGCCCGGTAACAGGAAATAACTTTATGTTTATACACTGTATGTATGTATACCCTAATAAAAATAAGAACAAGGGATATGGATCATTGCTTATAAAGGAAGTTGAAAATACCGCTAAGAATGAACAAATGGATGGTATTTGTGTGATGACAAGCAAGGGTGCATGGATTACAGATAAGAGGATTTTTGAAAATAATGGCTTTATTCAAGTAGATCAGAGAGGCAGGTTTGAATTACTTTCCAAAAAATGGGAGCCTAAAACCAAGGAGCCTGAACTTATAGATTGGACTGCAAATCAAAAGAAATACAAGGGCTGGCATTTGGTCTATGCAGATCAATGCCCTTGGCACGAAAAATCGGTAATAGCACTCCTGAATACGGCTTTGGATTTTGGTATTGATCTCAATGTAACCAAATTAAGCAACGCAAATGAGGCAAAAGAGGCTCCTTCGGGTTATGGAGTTTTTAGCCTATTACACAATGGAAGGTTAATTGAAGATCATTATCTGAGTGCTACGCGTTTCAGAAATATATTAAAGAAAGAACTGCTTCAGGAAAGCTAGTTCTTGTGCGGATCCTTATAGTTGGCGTATCGCATATTGAAATTATATGTTATGCAAGTAGAAAAACAAGAGTGCTGCCCTAAATTTCATCCGGAAAAATGGAATGAAAAGACTTTCCATTGGGACCGTAAAAAATTTATTAAGGGTAGCGTGCCTACTTTTTTTCATATTCCATTCCCTCCAATGATAGGTAAGAGAATTACCAAAATGATTAAACTAGCGGAAGATTCCAAAAGTCTGTCAGACAACAGAGAAGATATCCTGGTGTTATTTACAGACCCACATGCTTTTATCTCGGAAATCTATATTTCAGTAACTAATGAGGTTCCCAGTGCAAATAACATGGCACTCTCAGGTAACTATATTAGCAGGGTATTCGATGGTTCTTATAATGAGATCCCAAAATTTATAAAGCAAATGGATGTCTATTTACAAAAACGTAAAGAAGAGGCTGAAAGATATTATGTGCATTACGCATACTGCCCTAAATGTGCAAAAGAAGCAGGACATAACTTCATGGTACTCTTTGCTCAATTAAAGAAATAGAAAAATGCAATGAGAATAACTCATAGTATAATGGAAAACAAAAAAGGATTTGGTTTTTGGGTGTTGATTATAGTGTCTATTGTTTTGGTCGTATTTTTAATCATAGGCCAAACACTCTCTTTAATAGATTATGATTTGGCCTTAAGCCTGGGGTTGCAGGAATCAGAAAAAGAAATTGGCAAAGTTGGAATAGCATTTGCCAAAGGTTTTGCTTTCGGAGATACCATATTCTATGTTCCTTTACTCGTGTTCGGAATTCTGGGGCTTCTTAAAGGAAAAAAATGGGGAACTGTTTTAATGCTTGGTGCCCTGGGAATTTCCATTTATTGGCCAATAGTACATTTATATGCTATATATATTGATACTGAAGCGATTACATTGGACCCGGAAAAATACATTTCCTTTCCCATTGTATTAAGTCTAATCACCATTTATGGGTTATGGGGTATCTACTATTTGTATAAAAATAGCAGGGATTAAGGATACAAAGATCAATCCCTGAATACCAGCTTATTTTTTTATTATTCAATAGGCTATTGGCGCAATTATTTCTGGCTTAGACTTAATAGTGATCCATAGTGGAAAATTTTAACCTGCCTTTCAA
>JABDPH010000038.1 GCA_013042925.1 Eudoraea sp. | reverse complement strand
TTTTAATAAATGAATATAAATTCTGTTATTATATTTGAATTGATAACTAATTAGTAACAATGAACAGAATTTTTGAAGATACCTCAACAGCATTTTCTCTTAAATCCGATTCTGAATTAGAACGAGCATATTTTCTTTTTAAGATGATAGCCAATGAACCACTCGTTAAAATTGGGACTGCAATGACCAATTTTGCTCTGAAAGCAAAATTGCCCGTTGACGGCCTTATCAGGGCAACTGTTTTCGATCATTTTTGTGGGGGTGTTAGTGAAGAAGATTGTATGCCTGTAGTTGACAAAATGTGGAGTAAAGGCGTTAGTTCTGTACTGGATTATTCTGTAGAAGGCAAAGATTCTGAAGACCCCTTAGATGATGCACTGGAGAAAACATTGAAGATCCTGGATTTTGTAAAGGAATTAGATGCTATTCCTTTCGCAGTTTTTAAACCTACCGGTTATGGCAGAGTGGCGCTATTTCAAAAAATTGGTGAAGGCAAACCCCTATCAAAGAAAGAAAAACAAGAATGGGATAGAGTAAAGATCCGTTTTGAAACTACATGCAAAAAAGCATATGACCTGGATGTTTCACTCTTAATAGACGCGGAAGAAAGTTGGATGCAGGATGCGGCAGATGACTTAGTGGAGGAAATGATGCGAAAATATAATAAAGAAAAAGCTATTGTTTTTAACACGCTTCAGCTTTACCGTTGGGATCGTTTGGACTACCTCAAGGAACTTCATTTAAAAGCCAAAGAAGAGGGGTTTAAAATAGGAATTAAGACAGTGCGTGGAGCTTATATGGAAAAGGAAAATGAAAGAGCTTTAGAATATAATTATCCTACCCCTATATGTGCTACTAAATCTGAAAGTGATTTAAATTATGATGAAACGGTAGCCTATATAGTAGAACACCTGGATAGTATATCCCTTTTTTCTGGCACGCATAATGAATTGAGTTCTTACAAACTAATGGAATTGATGGAAAATAAAGGGATTCCCCATGATGATAACCGCGTTTGGTTTGGCCAATTATATGGCATGAGCGATCATATCTCTTATAATCTGGCAGATAAGGGTTTTAATGTTGCAAAGTACTTACCCTTTGGACCTGTACGCGATGTAATGCCATATTTAATAAGGCGCGCAGAGGAAAATACTTCAGTCGCGGGACAGACGAACCGGGAATTGGAACTTATAAAGAAAGAGCGAAGTCGAAGAAAACTCTAGGAGGATAATTAGTTTGAATAATCAAAAGGAAATAATAGAACTGCTAATAAGAAGCTTTTACACATATCTGCGTTCTAGCTTCTATCATATTTCCTGAAATAGTTATTGTTTTACATTTATTAGTACGGCCTCACAACTAGACAAGTCAGAATTAAGTATGATATTTTCTGCCTTGGAACCATCTTTTATTTCTATAGAGACAGTGTTTGGAGGATAGTTACCCAAATTATGGGCGTAGAGAAATAGATCGTTTGATTTATTTATATTCAGTTTTACATCGAAACTTCTTTTCTTATAGGTTAATACGTGTTTGGCAACAATTTGCTCACCATTAAGATAAATAGATACAATATCACCATCTGCTCTACCATGGTCATACAGACTTATTGTAATTATTTCACTATCTACCAAAAGTTCTTTTTGATAAGAAATTTTTCTTCCTTCAAAAACAGTTCTATTAGGGGCCTTAACCTTTTCTGGAACTACAATTTTTTTCGTCTCTTCCTCCGCTATAGTGGTTGTTTCAATAGGCTTTTGCTCCTCGGCAACAGGTTTCTCAACTACTTTAGCAGGCTCCGGAACTGGCTCAACAAGTACCTCAGCAATTTCAACAGGAGCCTCTAAAACTACATTTGGGGTTTCCTCAACCTCAGTAGGAACTTCGGCTATGACCTCTTCGGGGATTATATCCTCCTTTTTAATAGTAAAATACGGAGTAGCATACTTCGCGATATGGTATTTATTAAGCGGGAAAAGTTCAATCCCCATAATTTTATATTTATCTCCGGGAGGGAGGCCTTTTCTGAGCTTTACATCTTTTGCAATATGATTGTTTTCAAAAACACCAAGTACTTGCACCACCACATCGTCTCTAGTTAAAAAGAATTTTATGTTTTTGCTTTCATCCAAATTGGATGTGGTCCATTTTATTTCCACAGGACCAGGAGCAATCCAAACTGTTCCACTTGTTGGATAAGTGATTTCAATGGATGAACGCCATTGTATTCTTTCGTTTATTCTTTGTTTATTTAACTTATAAACTGAATTTTTAAAATTATTATATGGAACATATGCCGTTAGGCCAATATTTGCTTCTTGCAATAAATGATAAAATTCTTCCAGTTCAGCAAGTACATTTATTAAAGGGATTTTACTGGGATAGGTCTTCTTTATAAAATTTATTTTGGAAATTACTTTTTTCGCATTCTTTTTATTGGCCGACGGATTATAGTTCTCTACACTGGCTTCGGTTAAATTTTTAGCAAAATTAAGCTTGCTATATCCAAATCTATTCTCTAAAAACTTGATGGCTTCTTCGTTGCTGAGAGAATTGGTTTCTTTGAATTTTTTTGCTATTTCGTATGCCATTAGATATTCTTTCAGGCTTTGCTCTTGACTTGCTTTGGCTACTTCAGCACTTACTATGTCCGGTGAGTTCACGGCCTGATCTAAAATTTTGAGAAACAGATCTTTATTTAATAG
>JABDPH010000037.1 GCA_013042925.1 Eudoraea sp. | reverse complement strand
CGGGGACTTGTTCTTGAAAATAAGAAAAGTCTTCGGCACCTGTAATAGCTTTTTGAATTTGAATATTTTCCTTTCCCCCAACGCGTTGCATAGTAGGCAACATTTTAACTACCAGATCCGGATCATTGTAGGTTATCGCAGTCATTGTTTGAATATCTATGGTAGCATCTCCGCCATAAGCTTTCGCTATTGCAGGTACCATTTCCTCCATTCTGCGATTGATCATTTTTTGCATGTCATAGTCCAGGGTGCGAATTGTACCTATAAGTTCTGCGCTCTCCGGAATAATATTAAAACGAACCCCGCTTTTAATTTTGCCTACTGAGATAACAGCCGCTTCATTTGTAAGATCAGATTCCCTGCTAATGATTGTCTGTAAGCCATCTATTATTTTAGCGCTGATAAGAATAGGATCTATACCTAACCATGGTTGTGAACCATGACTTTGTTTTCCTTTTACATTGATTACAAAACGCTGTGCGGCTGCCATTGTGCCTCCCGACTTATATCGAATAACACCTATCGGGATTTCAGATTTAATATGCAATCCAAAAATTGCATCTACATCTGGAGTTTTTAACACACCTTCCTTAACCATCATAATCGCACCGCCCTCTTCCCCAGGAGGAGCTCCTTCCTCTGCGGGTTGAAAAATAAACTTTACCGTTCCCTTTATCTTGTCTTTATTTTTGGATAAAACCTCTGCTACACCCATTAAAATAGCTGTGTGTGTATCATGTCCGCAAGCATGCATAACTCCCACCTGCTCTCCAAGAAATTCGGCTGTAACTGTAGATTTAAATGCTAGATCATTACGCTCAGTCACCGGTAAGGCATCAATATCTGCCCTTAAGGCCACAACCTTACCTGGATGATCTCCTTTCAGAATACCAACAACGCCAGTATGAGCTACTCCGGTTTGCACAGCTATACCTAATGATTTTAAATGTGCAGCTATCTTTTCAGCAGTCTTGAATTCCCGATTGGACAATTCCGGGTTTTGATGTATTTCTCTTCTCCACTTAATAACCTTACCTTCAATAAGCTCATAATCATTAGATAAATCTGTTCCCTGAGCCAGAACTATTGTTCCGACAAGAAGAAATAATATTGTAATTAACTTTTTCATAGTATCAAAATTTTATTAGTTGAAAACCATCATCCTGAAGCTGAATTAATGCCGTCATAGCAGATAAAGCCAGCTCAACACCATCAATGGTATCAGAAATAGGAATATTGCGTGAAATTGAGGACTGACCACAAAATATAACCTCAGCGCCAGCATCCAAAAGTTTTTGTAATAGCTCTTCATTAGGATTGTCAGTGTTGTATCGACTTCTATATTCAGAATTCTTCAGAAGGTCTTTTGAAGCTTTATTGTGAACTACTAGGGCAACTTTGAGATTTGAATAAGGCACCCCACTCTGAACGTGCATATTTAGAAAGCGAGCTGCAGTTTCAATACTTCTGTTTAATTTATCTGGTGATTCTGAGGTATTCATAACATCAAAAACTACCTTGTACTCTTTTGCAGGATTTGTTTTGAAATCGGGATTCTTTATTCGCCAAACTTCCCCATACCCGGTAATGATTGGTCCGGATTCTTTTGTTTGTGATAGCAATGGCGTAAATCCTAAAAGAAGGATAGAGAAGAGACTAAAAAAAATAGTTTTTAACATATAGTTCAATAGAATTCCTAAATATATTCAAATTGTCCAAAATAAGAAGTCAAAGTTCATAAATAATGGTACGGCACTTTTTCATGAGGTTAATTATGGCTAAATTCACATCATAAAATACTAATGGATTGAAGACATTTCTTGATGAATTAAATGATGCTCAAAAAGGCCCTGTTTTGCACAAGGAGGGACCCCTTATGGTTATTGCGGGTGCAGGCTCAGGTAAAACCAGGGTTCTTACCTATAGAATTGCTCATTTAATGAGGCAAGGTGTTGATCCTTTTAATATTCTGGCGCTTACATTTACAAATAAGGCTGCCAGGGAAATGAAAAAGCGAATTGCAAGTATTGTTGGAGGCTCTGAGACGAAGAATTTATGGATGGGCACATTTCACTCTATTTTTGCACGTTTGCTTCGGTTTGATGGCGATAAATTGGGCTACCCAAGTAACTATACCATTTATGATACGCAAGATTCACAGCGTTTAATTTCATCTATAATTAAAGAGATGGGATTAGATAAGGATATATATAAATACAAACAGATTCAAAATCGTATTTCATCCTATAAAAACAGTTTAATTACCGTAAAGGCCTATTTCCAAAATCCTGAATTAATGGAGGCGGATGCCATGGCCAAGAGGCCCAGGTTGGGGGATATATACCAGAATTATGTGGACCGTTGTTTTAAAGCAGGCGCAATGGATTTTGATGATTTGCTTTTACGAACCAATGAATTATTGAGCCGATTCCCGGAAGTTTTAATGAAATATCAGGAACGGTTCCGATATATCCTGGTAGATGAGTATCAGGATACAAACCACTCGCAGTATTTGATTGTTAAAGCCCTGGCCGACCGGTTTCAAAATATTTGTGTTGTTGGTGATGATGCACAGAGTATTTATTCTTTCAGAGGCGCAAACATCACAAATATCCTAAACTTTCAGAGAGATTATGACGATGTTGCAGTTTATAGGTTAGAGCAAAATTATCGATCAACCAAGAATATAGTCAATGCTGCGAATTCTATTATTGCAAACAATAAGAATCAACTGGAAAAAGTAGTATGGACGGCAAATGATGAAGGCACAAAAATAAAACTTCACAGAAGCATCACTGATGCTGAGGAAGGAAGATATGTGGCAGGTTCAATTTTTGAAAACAAAATGCAAAACCAGCGTTTGAATAGCGATTTTGCGGTACTTTATAGAACAAACTCCCAATCGCGTGGCATAGAAGATGCCTTGCGTAAAAGAGATATTCCTTACAGGATTTATGGGGGTCTTTCCTTTTATCAACGAAAAGAAATCAAGGACTTGTTATCATACCTTAGGCTTGTAATCAATCCAAAGGATGAAGAAGCTTTAAAAAGAGTTATAAATTTCCCCACGCGCGGAATTGGGCAAACTACAGTAGATAGGCTTACAGTTGCGGCAAACCATTACTCAAAATCTATATTTGAAGTAATGGAGAATTTAGATAAAATTGATCTAAAAATAAACGCAGGCACTAAAAGAAAACTCGAAGATTTTACGAATATGATTAAGAGTTTTCAAATAATGAATGAGAGTGCAGATGCTTTTACTTTGGCCGAGCATGTGGCCAGAAAAACAGGGATACTCCTGGAGTTCAAGAAAGATGGTACCCCTGAAGGGATTGCCCGAATGGAGAATATTGAGGAACTATTAAATGGTATCAAAGACTTTGTGGAAGGACAAAAGGAACTGGCAGATGCAAAAGGAGATTTAACTGAGTTTCTGGAAGATGTAGCACTGGCCACAGATTTGGATAAAGACACCGGTGATGATGATCGGGTAGCTTTAATGACCATTCACCTTGCAAAAGGGTTGGAGTTTCCTTTTGTATATATAGTTGGTATGGAAGAGGATCTTTTCCCATCTGCAATGAGCATGAATACAAGAAGTGAATTGGAAGAGGAACGCAGGTTATTCTATGTTGCTTTAACCCGAGCTGAGGAGCAGGCTTATTTAACCTACACGCAAAACAGATATCGTTGGGGTAAATTAATTGATGCCGAACCCAGTCGTTTCATTGAAGAGATTGAAGATAGATTCATAGAGAACCTTACTCCAGTAGATACTTATCAATTTAAGCCCTTAATTAATACCGATATTTTTGGAGATATTGACAAGTCGAAACTTAGGAAGAAGAAACCGGAAAATGGTGTCCCGCCCGGGATTAGAAAACCTAACGAAAATCAATTAAGAAGACTAAGAAAACTTAAACCAGAATTAGCCAAACCTATCGGAAATAGTAATCCCATTAATCCAAATCTATCAGAAGGAGCTTTGGTAAATCATACACGTTTTGGCCGTGGCAAAGTATTGCGAATTGAAGGAGCAGGCAACGATAAGAAGGCGGAAATAAAATTTGAAAAAGGAGATGTTAAAAAGTTGCTACTTCGATTTGCAAAACTTGAAATAATTGATAGTTAGTTAAGACACATTATTAATCACTTTGAAGGGAGGATTTGTCCATTCGAAGATATAATTGCCATGACATGATTATTTCATATTATATTTGGATTGTATAATAAATTAATTTGCGTAATGTATAAGAAGATCACAATCATTTTTTTGGTTTTATTAATAGGATGCAGTAAGAGTACTCCGCAAGAAGAAGATCAGGGAGAGGTATCCGGACCTGTAGATATTGGTGATGTGCAGGATGTTAATGCACCTGA
>JABDPH010000034.1 GCA_013042925.1 Eudoraea sp. | reverse complement strand
GCCAATTCCTTAACGCCAAGCCAGGAACCGGTTGGAAACTGTTTGGTGTAAATGGTGCTCCGATAGGCCGCAAGCTCTAGAAATAAAGGCATATTAGTAGTAAAAATATTCTCAACAACAACATCATCAAAAGTGCAACCATAATGCGTTAATATTTTTTCCAGATCTGAATAACAATTTTTCATTTGTTGCTCAAAATCTCCTACTGCGGTTGGATTTCCGGCATCGTCCATACTTACAGCTCCGGATATTTTAATATCATTACCAATTTTCACGGCGTGCGAATACCCGTAGGCTTTTTCAGTTTCCGGGCGAAGTAGAAAATACTCAGGCTTTACCTGTTCCACTATTATTTCTTTGTCTTCGACCTTCGGTGCCTGATTGCAACTTTGAACTATAAATGCAATAAGAATTATTACAATAAGTGAGGCTGAGTTGTAAATTAATTTGTCGATTTTTTTCATGTTTTAAATTGTGATTGGTTAATTAGAAGATTTCTAAGTTACTAAACTTTAGAATAAATGCCTGATCTATTTTTAATGTATGCATGAATACTATGATGATATTTTTCATCAGAAGTAATTAAAAAGAAATGTGCTGCATTATGATCTTGTTCCCATGGAGTATCTGGGTTGTAATGCGCTTTGGGACATTAGAAATTCATAGAGTTTATAGTAAATTATCGAATTTGGTCTGCTTTCTTACTAATATTTTATAGGATCACTAATTGTTTTTGTTTCATCCCAAAGTCTTTTTATTAACATCGGACAAATTATTATATAAATCAGAGCTGTATATAATCCGGAAAAATATCCTCCAACATAAATGGCAATCAATATATGTCCTAAGGAATTCAACAGTACGCCTACAAGGATAAAAAACAATGGAATTATCATCAGCTCCTTTATTTGCTTAAACAAAATGATTCCTCCAATTATAAAAATGAAGTAGGCTACCATATTAAATACTAACCAATGATCTAATGGGTATGCCTCCTGACCTAATAGTTTAGGCACTTCTGTAATAAAATCAGTTAAATATTCTTCAGTGAAGTGAAGAAATTGAATTCCCAACAACAATAAGTATAAGGTTAATATTCTTTCGGGATTTGGGGTCTTCTTGTAAAATGTAATTAAATAAACTATATAAGTTAGAATTATTCCTGGGATGAACACTATTACTGAAGACAGAGTTGAAGAAACAAATATGAAAATTGCGATCAATATGATTACAATCGCTAATGGTATAACTACATACTTGTTAATCTTCATTATATTAATGATTTACTAAGGATATCATCTATTATTTAAAAGATAACTTTTCTCTAAGGTAGCACTAGAATTCCTTTAATTTAAAATACCTATGCTCATCAAAAACTTTGTCATTCTTGTATATTGCCTTTTTAAAAACACCTTCTTTTTTGTATCCGCTATTTTCAAGTGCTTTCATTGATGCGATATTATATTCAAATACACCTGCATAAATACGAATCAGTTTTAAGTCCTCAAACCCATAATTGGTAATAAGTTTAATAGCATTTGCTGTAATTCCTTTTCCCCAAAAGGGCTCTCCAATCCAATAACCAATTTCAGCCGATTTACGGTAAACATCGTTTTGAATGATTAACCCTATTACCCCGCAAAGATCACCGCCGTATTCAATTGCGAAATTTTGTTTTGGGTTTTCTTCTGTGGTTAAGTTTATAAATAATTCTGCATCACTTTCGCTATAGGGATTAGGGAAAGAATCTCTTAAATTATCCCATATTTTCCTATTGTTGGCAAGTTTTGCCAATTGGGATTTATCATATACCTGGAGTGCTCTTAATTTAACTTCTCTTGATCTCAATAGTTACTTTTTCTTTTTGGCTACCGGAGCATAAACAGATGACTGTTGCTATGTCGCAGGCTTAGATAGGTTGGTTATTTTTTCTGAATTTTATACAATAGCAGCTCCTCCTCATCATCAGGTAATGTAATAATATTTGCCATTTCTAATCCCAATTTTCCCAAAAGTCGTTGAGAGGAAATATTCTCTTTTGATGTAATTGCCTTTATTTCTTCAATTTCAAATTCTTCAAAAGCAGCTTCTTTTAACCTATTTACGGCTTCATAGGCAAAACCTAGGCCTTCATATTCGGGGAGGAAGGCAAACCCTATATCTATACCCTCCAGTCCTTCCCTGTCATAGAGTCCGCAAGTTCCAATTTTTATATTGTCTGACTTTTGAAATATGGTATAATTAGAATATCCCAGTCTATGAAGTTGGGGCAACATTTTGTTTTTAATATAGTCTTTTGCACTTACAACTGATTTTATTTCTCTATCCCCAATATATTGAATAAACTTCGGGGTATTCATT
>JABDPH010000031.1 GCA_013042925.1 Eudoraea sp. | reverse complement strand
GTATTTTAAAGAAGTCATAGAAGAATATGTAGAAAGGCGCGATCTCCTTTTAGAGGAATTGGATAAAATAGAGGGAGTAATAGTAGGCAGACCGCACGGGGCCTTTTACTGTATAGCCCAATTGCCAATAGCAGACGCTGATCATTTTGCCCAATGGCTTCTGGAGAAATACGATTTAAATGGCGAAACTGTAATGGTTGCCCCGGCTGCCGGATTTTACGCAACCGAAGGAATGGGCAAGAATCAGATACGTATTGCTTATGTTCTCAAAAAGGAGCGTTTGATAAAAGCGGTACAAATATTAAAAGAAGCACTTAAAACCTACCAGGCTTTGTGAAAATACAGCAGAATATATCCTTAAAATCGTATAACACTTTTGGCATTGAAGCTCTTGCACGTTATTTCGTTGAAATAACTACAATTCAGGATCTTAGGGAAGTACTTCAAAAAGAAAATTACCCGGATAAAATTGTGCTAAGTGGAGGGAGTAATGTGCTAATTACCAATAATTTAAATGCACTCGTAGTCCATATCAATATTAAAGGGATTACAATACTTTCAGATGATGACAATAGTGTAATCCTAAAGGTAATGGCCGGCGAAAACTGGCATGATTTAGTAATTTGGACAATTGATCACGATTATGGAGGGTTGGAAAATTTATCTCTGATTCCGGGAAATGTTGGCACCTCACCAATACAAAATATTGGCGCATACGGTGTTGAACTAAAAGATTCCTTTGTAAGCTGCGAAGCCATGGATGTTAGCACACAGCAGTTCATCACCTTTTCAAAATCTGATTGCAAGTTTGGCTATAGAGATTCAATTTTCAAAAATACCGCAAAGGGTAAATATATAATTACATCGGTCAATTTAGAACTCGATAAACCACCCCATAAACCAAATACCTCATATGGGGCAATTGAATCCGAATTGAAAGAAAAAAACATTGAACACCCTACAATCAGGGATGTCTCAGATGCTGTAATTGCAATTCGCCGGAGGAAACTCCCAGACCCAATTAAACTTGGTAACAGTGGGAGCTTCTTTAAAAATCCGGTAATCACAAAAGATAAGTTTGCTACTTTTTTAAATAATAATCCGGGGGCACCCTTTTATCAGATTTCTGAAAGTTCTTATAAAATTCCGGCGGCATGGCTTATTGAACAATGTGGATTTAAAGGAAAAAGATTTGGTGATGCAGGAGTTCATAAGAATCAGGCTTTGGTTTTAGTAAACTATGGAGGTGCTAGCGGACAGGAATTGCTGGAATTGGCAAAAAAAATACAGAAAGCCGTATTGGAGCGATTTGGCATCAGCATTAACCCAGAAGTCAATATAATTGGCTAATAGAATAGCAAATCTCATAAAATAACCCCTGAGAAAGTATTCTCAGGGGTTATACCAAACCAAACTAACCAAAAATAAAATGTACAATAACCAGTTGCACATTTATCTAATTAAAATTGAGAAAACGCTTACTTAACAATCAATTTTATAATTTAGCGTTTACACTATATACGGCGCAGAATATTGTTTTGGATGCTTTCTTCGTCAATTATTTGTTGTCGTTAATCTAATATGAGTACACTACTTGAAAAACATATTGTTGAATTATTGCAAGAACGCAATGAGAAGGCCATTTCATTGCTTTATGAGCATTATGGTGATACGCTATATGGGGTTGCTTTTAAGGTAGTCAGAGATTCAGAACTGGCACAAGATGTTTTGCAGGAGAGCTTTGTGAAGATCTGGAAAAAATCTGACTCCTATGATTCATCAAAAGCTAAATTATTTACCTGGCTCTTCAGAATTACCCGAAACACAGCCATTGACAAGCTACGTAGTGTAAACACCAAATCTGATAAAGAAATCCAAATTGATGTTTCGGACGTATATAATCTAGGTATAGAAAGTATCAGACCCGAGTTCATGGACGTAAAAGAGAACTTGGAGAAGATAGAACATAAATATCATGTAGTGTTGGATGCCCTGTTTTTTCAGGGAATGACACAGCAGGAAGCTAGTGATGAACTAAATATTCCTTTGGGTACTATTAAATCCAGGTTAAAAATTGGATTAAGAGAACTCAAAAAGATTTATGGCAACTCTATGATACTTTTGCCCCTATTAATTTTAATGTCATGAAAGAAAAAATACGAATATTTTTAGATACTGATTTGCTTGAAAAGTATCTCCTGGGAACTACCTCTCCGGAAGAAACTATGCAGGTGGAGCGATATATTGCGATGTATCCAGCAGTTAGAAAAACCTACAATGAGTTGCAGGAGAATCTCGAAACATTTGCAAAATTGCATGCTCTTAAGACTCCGGAAGGACTTAAAGCCAAGATTCTTAATAGAATTAAAGCCCAGAATACAGGTAGAAGGAAATTTCAAAGATATGCTATTGCTGCAAGTATAGCTGCTCTGCTTTTCGCAGGATCATCTTATTTCTTTTGGAATCAAAACCAAAATTTGCAGGATGAAAATGTGATTGTAAATAATAGGATTAGAACATTGGAGGAAGATATGAAAGAGCAACTGGAAGATGTTAGAAACCAGTTTATTGTTCTGAATAATCCTCAAACCAAAAAGTATGCAGTTAATGGGAATAAAAAGGCCAAGGAATTAAAAGCTGTGGCTTACATTAATCCTGTTAAAAAGCTATCCTATATCAATGTTAGAAATTTACCTAATTTACCTGATAATCAGTGTTATCAGATGTGGGCTGAAGTTAATGGTAAAATGGTGAATCTGGGGGTAATAAAAAATGTTGATGATAAAGATCGCCTCAGACCCCTGCCCTATGCAGAAAATGCCGTTAGTTACATTACAATAGAGCCTCAAGGCGGAAATGACACTCCTACAGTTAAGAATATTGTAGCCAATATCTCTTATTAAGAAACAATTATTTTCTAGATTATATAAGCCCCCTTGCTGGGGCTTTATTTTTGTATCTTTGTACAAATTTTTTTTATGAAGTTGATTTTACTTACCATTGGTCTACTTGCCATAGCATTTGCTGGTATTGCAATTAAAATATGGTCTAAAAAAGATGGCAAGTTTGCCGGCACTTGCGCCAGTCAAAATCCTTATCTAAACAGCAATGGCGAGGCCTGTGGCTACTGTGGTAAACTTCCCGATGAACAGGATTGCAAAAAAGAAGAGGTCACCACTAAGTCATTATAGCACACTTTAGGGTTAGATTTTTAAATAACAGGGTTTGGATAAAACTGACGAAACACTCAAAAGTACTATCGAAAGGGCTAAAGCAGGCAATCAGATTGCTTTTAGTAATTTACTTGATAAATTCTGGAATGATGTATACGGTTTTCAATTAATACGGACTAAAAATGAAAACGATGCAGAGGATATAACGATACAAACCTTTTCCAGAGCTTTTGATAAATTAGATACCTATGATCCAGCTTATGAGTTCAAAACATGGTTAATCACTATTTCTAAAAATTTGCATGTAGACCTCATAAGAAAAAGAAAAAGGAATGTTCTTGATGTCACAGAAAGTGGTAATAGTGAGGCCATAAAAAAGGTTCTTGATGATGCTCCTACCGCTGAAGATCAATTAATTACAGATCAAAATCTTGCAAATCTTCTACAAAATATTAAACAATTAAAGCCTCATTATCAAAAAGTTATTAATCTTCGGTATTTTAATGAACTATCCTATTTAGAAATTGCCAAAGAACTAGATGAACCATTGAATAACGTTAAAGTAAAATTACTCAGAGCAAAAAAGCTATTAGCAGAAATAATCAAAATCAATAGATAGTTTTATTGCATCAAGTTTTAATAAAAAAGTTGAACCCCTGACTAATTACTTTTGTTTTTCTATTTGATCGTATATTTGCTAAAAATTTTCTATGAGCGTTGAAACTATTACCCATGTACCCCCCAAAGGCAAACCAAAATGGTTAAGAGTTAAATTACCAACAGGGAAAAAATACACTCAACTAAGAAG
>JABDPH010000028.1 GCA_013042925.1 Eudoraea sp. | reverse complement strand
CGATCAAACAGTACGTGTTGGTGGCGGAAACCTCTGGGGCGAAGTAGACCATGCAACCCACCCATTTGGATTGGCTGTTCCGGCCGGTATTATTTCTTCAACAGGTGTTGGTGGTTTAACTCTCGGGGGAGGTGTAGGCCATCTTTCAAGGAAATACGGCCTGACGATTGATAATCTTTTAGAGGCTGACATGGTTTTAGCCGATGGGTCCTTTGTGACGGTAAACAAGAATCAGAATGAAGATCTTTACTGGGCTATACGTGGTGGTGGTGGCAATTTTGGGATAATAACATCCTTTAAATTTCAGGCACACCCTGTAAAAACTGTTATTGGCGGCCCCACCTTATGGCCTATAGAAAAAACTGAAGAAATAATGTCATGGTATCACGACTTTATTTTAAATGCACCGGATGATTTGAATGGTTTTATTGCCACTATGGTTATTCCGGGACCGCCTTTCCCTGATGCATTGCACAATAAAATGTTTTGTGGCATTGTATGGTGCTATACCGGTGCACCCGCAGACTTTGATAAACTATTCCAGGAAGTCAGAGACAAAGAACCTGTATTTGAGCATGTAGGGGAGATGCCTTATCCTGCTATTCAGTCACTTTTTGATGGATTATTTCCTTCAGGCTTACAATGGTATTGGAGAGCAGATTTTTTTAATGATATACGTGAGGAGGCAAGGGCAGCCCATTTAAAATATGGATCTAATATCCCTACTCCATTGTCTCAGATGCACCTTTATCCCCTAAGCGGGGCGGCTAGCAGAGTTGGAAAAGAAGACACACCATGGGCTTACAGAGATGCAAAATATGCGGGGGTTATAGTGGGTGTGGATCCTGATCCCGAAAACGCTGAGAAAATAACACAATGGTGTAAGGACTATTGGGAAGCCTTACACCCTTATTCAGCAGGAGGGGCGTATTCTAACTTTATGATGGATGAAGGCCAGGAAAGGGTTCAGGCTAGTTATAAGCATAATTACGAACGTTTGACAGAAATTAAAAAAGCCTACGACCCCAACAATTTATTTAGGGTAAATCAGAATATAAAACCCAAAGCGTAAAGTTCAGGTTTATTAGTCCTTAGTTTATGAATTACTTCAGAGAATTAAGGATAAAAGATAAGCAGGGGAAGATAAAGTGCGTGACACTTTGCTTCCCTTTTTTTTTGTTTTAAAACTCAACCCTTTGGCTAACAATAAACTGAATATAGTAACGTTTTTATTTCACGAATCAATTCAACCCAAATCATCAATTTTAATATCCACAAAATGTTTAAAAAAATTATCTTATACTCATTCGTTTTAACTAGTATTTCATTATTCGCTCAGTTAGAAGAAACATGGACTTCTTCATTTGATAATGAGATAAACTGGCAGACTGTCAGTGCTTTAGGAAATTATATTGTACATACGAATTCAGGCTTATATGGTATTGACAATAACACTGGAGAAGTAATCTGGAGCGATTTAACTTTTTCACGATTGAGTGAAGATTCATTTACGGAATTGGAGAATTCGCCTTTTGCAAAAATTGAAACAGAAAAAGGGTTTTTTATTGTAAATCTTTTTGATGGCAGTAAGGTATTTAACTCTTTTGATCACGGAATTAAAAATGTGAAACAACATTTTGTCCTTTATCAATCTAATGCCATAGTTGTAGCAGGGAAATCTGTATCGGGCGAAGATATGGCCCTTTCAATAGACATTTCCACAGGCAAAGTACTCTGGAGTAAAGAAGGAAGCTTTGGCAAATTGATAAATCTTGTTGAACTGAATGAAGACGAATTATTAGGAATAACATTGCTTAAAAATGTCAAAATTAAATCTAAAACAGGTGATGTAATCTGGAGTGTTGATAATTCAAGCGAGGCGGAACAGATTAGCAAAATGGGCGCTTTTGGTAATCTTCTGAAGGATGTAGCGGAGGCTGCTTCTGAAGGAATGGAAATAAAGCTCGATTTTAATATGCATCCTTCCCGTCAGTACTTTATAATAGGCTCTGAACAAAGAAATGAAAACCGGTCAATGTCTTCAAGCAGTAATAATACCATTGTAACTTTCACTTCTACTTACAGAGCATATGATATTTCAAACGGGGAAATGATTTGGCCTGATCCGGTAGAGGTAAAAGGGCAACTGGGACTTACTACCTGGATAAATAATAATTTATTGGTTCTACCCCAGGGAGCCTCAAATTCCCGGGTAAATCTGTTCTCCATGGAGGATGGCAAAGGTCTTTGGGGTAAAAAAGGAAGGGGAATAACCATAAAAGGGGGAATTTATGATTACACCCCTACTCAAGAGGGATTGCTGGTAATCACTACCAGAAATGAGAAACATTTTTTGAACTACCTGGACACTGAGAACGGACTCTTTACATTTGATAAAACAATCAAGGTAAAAGGTCATGTGGGCTATACCCTTACCACGAAGCATGGAATACTATATGCTACCGAAGAAGAAATGAATATTGTGAATATAGAAACAGGCGATCTTTTATGGGAAAAAGATCTAAAAACCCACTATAAACTGGTCAACCAAAATGGGAACCATTTATACACCTATGACTACAAATCGGGAGCTGTGGCAAGTGTTAATCTTGATAGTGGAGCAATTGATATGGCAGCTACAGAGCCTGTTAAGTTTAATGAAAATGAATCGCCAAATACTTTAGAATTAAGGGAAAAAGGTATTCTGTTAAGTTCTGATCAGAATTTTGCAATGTATGATTATAATGGCACACTTTTATTTCAAAAATATTATGCCTCACCAAGAGAAGAAGGATGGAAAAGGGCTTTACTGTTTGCAGGAACCATTTATGCGGGATATGTCTCGGCAGTAAGCACTATGACTTCGGGAGTATTACAGGAAGCAGGTGCCCAATATGGTATGGATACTGCAGAAGGGCAGGCATTTGCAGAATTAGGAGCCGCTTATAATGAAATGGGCAGATCTGCGGGTAGTGCTGCAGGAATGGCTTTTAATGCAGCCAATAAACGGTTTAAGGCCACAAAAGAAGCCAGAAACTATTGCATGGTGCTTACCAAAGGTGAAAATGGAATTGAACTTTTAAAAATTAATAAAGATACCGGTGAAAGTGAGAGTAGTATTCCACTTGGAAAAAACAGGAAGCCAAATTATGCCATTGACCTTGTTGAGGGAGAAGTGTTTTTAAAACATGATTCCAAAATGGTTAAACGCTTTATTTTATAGTGAAAAGGTGACAGCTGATTTCAGCGAAATCATAATTTAAATACCGAATACTTAATCCTAAATAGGTTCATAATATAGTATGGACTTATTTAGGATTTAATCTTTTTGGACTATCTTTCCATGAGTCTTATACAATGCTGTTTCATTTTTAAATATTCCGACTTATGGACCTAACAACAATTAAAAGAAGGGAATTTCTAAAATCTATGGGGTTAATCTCTGCAGGCACATATGCTACTGGCCTGGGTGCGTTCAGTCTTAGCTCATGTGATTCAACCCCGGCTTTCAACAAGCGAGAAGCGGTTTTAAACCTATTGACTTCAACCGGGAAACAGGGCTATATTCCCAGTGGGTTTTTTGTTCATTTTGGTGAAGGCTATCAATGGGGTGATGCCGCAGTTGCCAGACATCTGGAATATTTTAAAGCAATAGACATGGATTTTATCAAAATCCAGTACGAAGCGTTATTCCCGGCTATAGATATCATCCAAAAGCCGGAAGACTGGGCCAAAATGCCTTATTATAAAAAGGATTTTTATGAAAAACAACTCTATGTGGTTAAGGAATTAGTTAAGCAAGGTAAAAAAATGGCTCCTGTCATCGCTACGTTTTATTCCCCGTTCATGTGCGCCGGTCATAGTGTTACCAGTCAATTAGTTACAGAGCATTTAAAACAAGATCCTGAAAGTGTAAAAAAAGGACTGGAAATTATTACAGATAGCGTTATGATCTTTTTAAAAGAATGTAAAAAACTAGGCGTTGATGGATTTTTAGCTCCAACTCAGGGCAATGAGGCATTCAGGTTTCAGGACCCGAAGATCTTTCTGGATTATATAAAACCTACTGATATGGTTGTACAGAATGAAATAAATGATGGCTGTATCTGCAATGTTTTACACATTTGTGATTATGAAGGCCCCTATGATGATGTGAGTCCATTTGTAGATTATCCGGGTCATATTGTAAATTTGAGCGATGTGATAGCAGGTGAAAGAGTGCCATTAAAAGAATTGTATACAATGTTTGGCGAAAGACCAATAATGGGAGGCCTGGAGAAAAGAGGTCCAATTCTTACGGGTACAGATCAGGCAATACAGGCACAGGTAAATAAAGTCCTGGAAGAAGCTCCGGATCGTTTTATTTTAGGAGCTGAATGTGCTTTACTGGGAGAGGTAGACTGGAAAAAAGTACGAACGGCCGTAGATACAGGCCATGCATTTTCAAAACACCAAAACTAACCGTTTTACCGAAAAAGGGAATAGCAGGATAATCAAATACAAAAAATGAACAACTAGTAGCTTATCAGATATGAATTATATAGCAAATACTGAAAGGTATGACAAAATGAAATACAATCGTTGTGGAAAAAGCGGTTTACTTCTCCCGGTAATATCCCTTGGTCTATGGCATAACTTCGGCGGTGTAGATGTTTATGAAAACGGCAGAAAGATGGTGCTTAGGGCATTTGACCTTGGGATTACCCATTTTGACCTCGCCAACAATTACGGACCACCCTATGGTTCGGCAGAAGAAACTTTTGGAAGAATTTTAAAGTCTGATTTAAAATCATACCGAGATGAATTGATCATTACCTCTAAAGCAGGTTATGATATGTGGCCCGGGCCATATGGAGAATGGGGATCCCGTAAATATCTGATTGCAAGTTGTGATCAAAGCCTTAAACGAATGGGTCTGGAATATGTAGATATATTTTACAGTCACAGACCCGACCCAAATACTCCGTTAGAAGAGACCATGATGGCGCTGGATCAGATTGTTCGATCTGGAAAAGCTTTGTATGCAGGTATCTCCTCCTATGACCCGGAACAATCGCAGAAAGCTATCGATATATTGAAAGAACTCGGCACACCTTGTCTGGTACATCAACCTTCTTATAGCATGTTCAATAGATGGGTAGAGGATGGTTTATTAGATGTGCTTGAGAAAAATGGTGTTGGATCTGTAGTATTCAGCCCGTTGTTTCAAGGATTGTTGACCAATAAGTATCTCAAAGGTATTCCTGAGGGGTCGCGAGCTTCCAAAGCAGACAGCTATTTGCAATCAACAGATATCACTCCCGAAAAGATTGACAAGGTAAAACGTCTTAATGAAATAGCTGAATCCAGGGGGCAAAAAATGGCACAAATGGCGCTTTCCTGGGTTTTAAGGGATAAAAGGGTTACCTCAGTAATTATAGGTGCAAGCAAAGTATCGCAAATTGAAGATGCAGTGGGAATTCTCGAGAAAATGAAATTTACGCCTGAGGAATTAAAAATGATTGAAGAAATTTTGCAAGCCTGAAGCCCAAACATTTTTACGGATCATTCTCACTGGTTTAAATCTGTCTGAAGCCAACTAATAATTAATTTACCTATAGTAAGTAACAAAAGTTTGCTTTTAAGACATATAGTTATGACCAGATTATTATTAATTGCCCTTTCGTTGCTATGGATACAGCTTCAGGCTCAAAACGATTCACAGAATTTACTGATTAAGAATATCACTATAATTTCTGCAAACACCAATGGTATTACAAGTCAGGTAGGTAATGTTACTATTGCCGATGAAAACATCATTTACGTTAGTAAGGAAGAACCAAAGAAGTCAGACTACTACCAGGTTATTGATGGTAAGGGAAAATATTTGATCCCGGGTTTGATAGATTCACATGTTCATCTGGCGAATACTGCGGGCTTTAATGGAACATTGAAAAACAAGTATCCCGATCTGGTACAGCTCTATTTTGATCAGTTACCCAGAAGTTATCTGTACTTTGGTTTTACTACACTAATAGATGTAAACAATTACGATCCTAAGTTAATAAATCGACTATTGGATACTGAAATCCGTCCGGATATTTATACTTGTGGAGAGCAGGTTGCCGTGATGGATGATTTCAGCATGGAAATGGAAGGTTATTCTCCACAGGAAAGATATGATTCTAACTTTTTAAATGATATCTACAATTCAAAAATAAGCTTACCCGATACGATTCCTCCTGAAGAACATACTCCACAAAAAATAATTAAAAAAATCAGGGAGCAGTCAGGTATATGTGTCAAATTGGTCTATGAAGATGAAGCATCAGGTTTGGCAGTGACCTGGGCTAAACCCACCACTCATATATTAAGAGATTTAATAGCCGAAGCACAGGAATTCCAGCTGCCATTAATTTTACATGCACCCTCGTTGGAAGGGCATCAAATAGGCCTGGAAACAGGCGTTCAAATATTCGCTCACGGCTTATGGAATTGGAGTGCAGATCCCAAAGACTTCAGAAATCGGGATTTAAGTGAAATACATAAAAATGTACTTCTACAAATTGCAAAGAAGGAACAGATAGCATATCAGTTAACCTTCAGGACGATCACAGGGGAACAAGATTTAATTTGTTCTGATTTTTTAAAGGATAAAAACCTGGAACATGTTTATCCTAAAAGTTATTTGGATTTACTTAAAACAGAAGAGGGCCTGTGGGGGAAAAATAAAATTTTCGGACGATCAGAATTTTTGAAGGAGACAAACCCCGAATTTTATGATGCATTGCGTGATAATCATACATCGGACCAGGAAATGTGGGAAGAAGCAATGGAAATTTACAGACATCGACTTAACACCGTAGGCAGATTTTTGGCTGAAAACAATGCCTACCTTATCTTAGGAACGGATACCCCGGCTATGAATATGTACACAAATCCGCCTGGTTATAATGGGATAATTGAAATGAGAAATTGGTATGAAGCTGGAATTCCGTTAGAACTCATTTTCGCTGCTGCCACGTTTAATAATGCAATTGCCTTTAATCTTCAGAATTTATATGGAAGTGTAGAAAAAGATAAAATAGCCAACTTACTAATATTAAATTCCAATCCATTGCTAAATGTAGAGGCGTATAATGATATCGATTTGGTTATTATCAGGGGAGATATCATTGAACGGAATCAATTATCCGCATTGGAAAATTAGTTTCTTGGAGTGATTTGGTAAAGTCTGGGTCTCCGCTAGTAGTCCTTGAATTGGAAAGTATGTAAGAAACCAAGGGTGACGGTGTTCCAGGTTCTGTTTTCTAACTGTATTCCAGTATAAGAGAGATTAATTTCAGTCAAAGGCCCCATCAGGTAGCCGATGATAGGTCTGTAATAAATTCCACCATCATTACCTTTATTTAATCCAAGACCATAACCACCGTCAACACCGAAAGAAAAGGAATTCGAAGGCCATATTCTTAATGAAGCTGCAAGGGGTACAAATTGTACGTCTGTTAGACTATTAGCAATTATATCTGACTGAAATGATTCCTTAAATCCGTATACAAGTCCCGTACTTATACCCAAGTCAACTACTTCTCCAAGGGCCCACATATAGCCAAGGTCTAATCCGGCCACAAGGCTAATTTCATCATTAAAATCATCAATAGGTAAACCTGCATGAATTCCTAGCTTTAAACCTTCTTGTGAATGCAAACCCATTCCTAAAAATGCGAAAGCAAGTGCCAAAATTGTATTTTTCATTTATATTGACTTTTCATTATAACGTCAAAACTAGTACCTTCTTAAAAGTAGCTGTCATATTTGTTGCCAAACGAACCTATATGGTTGTGAAAAGGCAATAATAAACCCTATGCGCCGGCTAATTTGTTCAAATTTTAATTAATAACCAGCAAATTAATATTAACCACAGTAGTTTATAGATAAGAAATACTCATAACACTTTTCATATGATTGTGTAGATTTAAAAAAAATAGCATAATTTCATGGACTCTAAATTTTAATTCAATTCCGGGAACAATATTTAGGCTGCTAAACAACAAAGAACTATGATAATAGGCATATTGAAAGAAACTCAAAAAGGCGAAAAACGCGTTTCAATAGCTCCTCGTATAGCAAAACAACTAATTAACAAAGGGTTTGAATTAATTGTAGAAGACGATGCCGGGGAATATTCTTCTTTTAAAAATTCTGACTATAAAGAAGCAGGTGCGAGAATAGAAGAACGTGGAGTTGTTTTTAAAGAGGCCGATGTGCTTATTAAGATTAATCCTTTTAATGCAGATGATTTAAAATTGGTTAATAAGGGCCAAATTTTGATTGGCCAATTGTATCATAAATCCTTCCCCAAATTGATTAAGAAAATTGCAGAGCAAGGCGCGACTGCATTTTCAATGGATGCCATGCCCCGTATTTCAAGGGCACAGGATATGGACGTACTTAGTTCACAAAGTAATTTGGCAGGTTACAAATCGGTTATTCTGGGGGCTTATGAAATGAAAAAAATATTTCCGTTAATGATGACTGCTGCCGGCACTATAAAGCCGGCCAGGGTTTTGATATATGGGGTAGGGGTTGCCGGCTTACAGGCAATAGCAACGGCGAAACGCCTTGGAGCTATGGTAAGAGCCACGGATATTAGATTAGAAACCAAGGAGCAGGCAGAGTCTTTAGGCGCAAAATTCATTTTAGTTGAAGGAACTGATGGTCAATCTGAAGATGGTTATGCAAAAGAAGCTACTGAAGATTATGCGCAAAGACAGAAAGAGGCAGTAAACAAATCTCTTTTTAAAGCAGATTTAGTAATTACAACAGCTGGTATACCCGGAAAAAAATCTCCTGTATTAATAACAGAAGAACAGGTTTTACAAATGAAAAACGGCGCAGTAATTATAGACCTCGCGGCAGCCCAGGGCGGTAATTGTGAAATAAGCAAATTGAATAGGACCGTGATAAGAAATGGCGTAAAAGTGATTGGGACCAGTATAGCCCCGGAAAGTGTGTCTACCAATGCCAGCGATTTGTATGCTAAAAACATGTATAATTTTATCATGCATCTTACAGAGGACAACGAATTTAAATGGGACCTGGAAGAACAAATTACAGATGAGACTTTAATTGTTCATAATGGAATAATACGACAACCAAAAAGCAAATAAGATGAATGGATTGATACAATTTATTAGTGATAATCTCCAAATTATTTACATACTTATCCTTGCAATATTTGTAGGAGTAGAGGTCATCAAAAATATTCCTGCCGTACTACATACACCCTTAATGTCTGGTGCAAATGCCCTAAGTGGAGTGGTAGTAATAGGGGCTATATTAGTAATGTTGCAATCCGACGCGGATGATTATTTTGCACTAGCCTTAGGTTTTATAGGAGTAGTGCTGGGAATTATAAATGTAGTTGGTGGGTTTGCCGTAACCGGAAGAATGCTTCAAATGTTTAAAAAGAAAAATTAATGAGCATATCATTAAGTATTATCTATCTGATAGCTACTATAGCTTTTATACTCGGATTAAAAAAGTTAGGGCACCCTGCCACAGCAAAAAATGGAAATTTAATTGCGGCTTCAGGAATGGCTCTTGCCATAGCAGCTACAATTTTTATCCATGATCTTCAAATCCCAACCTCTATATACATCCTAATTGGTTCAGCCCTATTATTAGGTTCGGCGATTGGGGGTTTGATGGCCGTAAAAGTGAAAATGACGAAGATGCCGGAATTGGTTTCTTTATTTAACGGTTTTGGAGGAGCAAGTGCCGCGCTGATTGGTTTAGTAGAATTCAGTAAAAATGTTGATGATAAAATGCAGGCCACAACTATAGTTTCCGGCATAATAATAGGTGCGATCACATTTTCCGGAAGTATGATAGCCTGGGGAAAATTAAACGGCTCAATAAAAAGCGTTGTCTCTATCCCTAAGTACAATACCATTAATAATTTGTTTTTCCTTGCCATTATAGCATTCGCTGTATTTACTGTAAGTACAGGTGCAAGCAATCAGGCCATAATATTTGGCTTACTTGGTGCAGGTTTAGTTTACGGAATCTTATTTGTGCTCCCAATCGGAGGTGCAGACATGCCTGTGGTAATTTCATTACTTAACTCCTTAACAGGCATTGCGGCGGCTATCACAGGTATTTTATATTCCAATATGGTAATGTTAGTAGGGGGCATCCTTGTTGGTTCTGCCGGTATTATACTTACAATTGCCATGTGCAAGGGAATGAACAGAACCCTGGGAGCTGTAATATTTGGCGCATTCGGAGGAACAGATTCAGTTGCAGGAGCGGATAAACGTCTTGGGTCTATCAAAAAAACTAACCCCAGTGATGCTGCTATAATGATGAACTATGCTAACAGTGTAATCATAGTTCCGGGTTACGGGTTGGCCGTTGCCCAGGCACAACACGTAATACATGAATTGGAGGAATTGCTAACTGAGAAAGGTGTTGATGTTAAATATGCCATTCATCCTGTTGCAGGCCGTATGCCAGGGCATATGAATGTTTTGCTGGCAGAAAGCAATGTAGATTATTCCTTGTTGGTGGAAATGGAGGATATTAATTCTCACTTTAAAAATACCGATGTTGTATTGGTG
>JABDPH010000027.1 GCA_013042925.1 Eudoraea sp. | reverse complement strand
GACCAATAGCGAGTATAAAATTCTAGACAAGTTTAAAGATGAAATATGCCGTGTATTTTTCAAAGACGCACAGGAATTCGACCTTGTTGAACTGGGAGCAGGAGATGGAAAGAAAACAAAGATTCTGTTAAGGCATCTTTCTTCTCAAGGGATTCCTTTTCAGTATATCCCTATTGATATTAGTGCGAATGCATTGAATGAACTTGAGTCGTCTATAAATAATGAACTTCCTTCTGTAAAGGTTAAATCATTACAGGGAACCTATTTTGAAACACTGGAACAGCTCTGCAAAATGCAAAACAAGAAAAAGGTTATTATGTTCCTTGGCTCAAATATTGGCAATTTGCTTCATCCTCAAGCCATAGAATTTTTAACGAGTATACAAGAGCTTATGAATAAGGATGATATTTTCTTTATTGGTTTTGATCAAAAAAAAGATCCGCAGACCATCCTTAATGCCTATAATGATAATGCAGGTATTACCGAGAGATTTAATAAGAATTTGCTAGCCAGGATAAACAATGAATTAGATGCTGATTTTGCTCTCGACAAATTCTTGCATTGGGAAGTATACGACCCGGAAACAGGTACCGCCAAAAGCTATTTGGTTGCTAAGGAAAATCAGAAAGTTCGTATTAACGGGCTTGATCTTACAGTGTCTTTTGATGCATGGGAAACGATACATACTGAAATTTCTCAAAAATATGACGACAATGTAGTCTCGTGGTTAGCTGATAAAGCTGGATTGCGGATAAGCAGAATTTTTAGTGCTGAAAATAAATTTTACAAAAACTATATTTTAAAAAATAGATATGAAAGCTATATGGAATAATACAGTTATTGCTGAGAGTGACGATACAATTATTGTTGAGAATAATCATTACTTTCCTGCAGAAAGCATTAAAAAAGAATATTTCAAACCCAGCACTACGCATAGCACATGCCCGTGGAAAGGTGTAGCTTCATATTATACTCTGGAAGTTGACGGCATGGAAAACAAAGATGCCGCCTGGTATTACCCTGAGATCAGCGAGCTTGCAAAACAAATTAAAGGTTCCGTTGCCTTCTGGAAAGGAGTAGAAATTGTTGAATAAAAAAACCGGGATGTTCAATGAACATCCCGGTCTAGTTAAACCTGATTGTTAATTACAATTCTAAAACAGCGTTTTCTGAACCAGCAAAGTCATTCCACTGGTAACGGTCTGCTTCTGTTTCATTAACATAATTGCCATCTACGAGATATCTAAACTCGTAAGTACTTTCTTTTGGCAAATCAAACGTTCCTTTAAAAGTTCCGTTTTTAAGTTTTTTCAACATGCTCCCTTTTGGATTCCAATTATTGAAATCTCCAACTACAGCAACTTTTTTTGCATCCTCAGCAGGTACTGTAAAAGTTACCTTGCAAATTGGTTTTGTTTTTAAATATTGTTTTGCGATTGACATGATAATTAATTTTTGTGATTACGGTGCAAAAATACTACATTAAATCCCTCATTTACAATGAATAAAATCATATTTATTAATTTCTTAAAATATTAATGTCTTTTAGTTCACTTTGGTAAAAAGAGGGTGGTTCTTTTTTCAAGTAGGTAATTCCTACAACTTTTTTCTAATGATCTTCAAAATAGAATCTATATCTTCAAACGAATTGTAATAGTGAAAACTAATCCGAATACCTTTTCCACGCTTTGAACAGACTACATTTTCCTCCATTAAATGGTTAAATAACAGATCATTTCCTTTAATATTTAAAATGGTGCTGTGCCGGTTTCTATGGAGAACTTCACTTTTCAATAACCCTAATTCGCCAAAACCCTTAATAGCCCTGGCACTTAAATTTTCGTTATGAGCTGAAATTTCCTTCATTCCAATATCATTCAGTATCTCCAGCGCACATTTCAGGCTTCCAATATTCAGACTATCCAGATGCCCCGGTTCAAAGTGTTTATTAAAGTGTATTGTATTCTTAGCAGTGAGAACTGCATTAGCGGAATTGAATCCTGTGGTTTTTATTTTGAATCTGCTTTTGGCCAAATCTTTGAATAGCATAAATCCATTACCAGTTCCTGCCAAAAGCCATTTATAGCCACTTGCTCCTAGCACATCAATCCCTGAGTTCTCAAAATCAATATCAAAAGCCCCACAAAATTGAGTACCGTCTGCTATGATAAGAAGATGTGGGAATTCTTCTTTCAATGATTTCAGGAAGTCAAGGTCTACACGTATTCCGTTTATCCATTGAACCAGGCTAAGAGCAAGCACCGAAACTGAATCAGTTTTAACTTTTTCTATAATATTCTCTTCTAACTTTTCGTCAATTTTAGCATAAGAAATTTGAAAACCTCTACTTTCAAAAGGCCAATTTACTGAAGGATAGTCATTTTCAAGCAGCAGTATATGTTCCTTACTATCTAATCCTTCAAGCAACATGTTTAGTCCTAAAGAAAAATTTGGAAGCAGAGCAACCAGATCCTTATTACACTTAAAAAATTCCCCAACCATTATCCTTGCTTCACTTATAAGCCCCAAACTATCAATTTTCATAGAACTGCCACCAATGAGATAATCCAAATCGTGATTTTGGCGCCACTCTAAAAGCTCCTCGCCTAATAAACCATAGGCAGCTGTATTTACATATATAGTATGGTTAAGAACAGGATATGACTTTCTATATTTTTGCATCATTGATATTTATTGAAATTTTTGATTTGCTGTATCTTTGTATCTAAAGATAACTATTAGGATGTCTTCCGAAAATAAAAATGACCCAAGTATAGACAAAGAACAGCATGAACAGCTGGAGTATGCGCATAAGCGAATTAGACAGAAAAAGAATCTTTACGTCCATTTTGTACTTTTTCTGATCGGAAGCATATTCCTTGTATTGATCAATAAAATTCTGAAATACGGCGACGAATATAATTGGTTCATATGGGCAATTACATTTTGGGCATTTTTATTTGTAGTCCATTTGGTAAATGTCTTTGTTACTCAAAAATTTATGGGACTTGATTGGGAACGTAAACAACGCGAAAAATTAGTTGAAAAACAAAGGCAGCGAATCAGGGAACTCCAAAAGGAAATTGAAACAGATTTTCCAATGGCTAATTATAAAAAAAAAGATTAGTGGGTAAAATTATTATGATTGCCGCCATTGGAAAAAATAATGCCCTGGGTAAGGATAATGATCTGCTGTGGCACCTTCCAGATGATTTTAAACGTTTTAAACAATTAACAACTGGTCACAAAATTATTATGGGCAGAAAAACGTTTGAAAGTTTTCCAAAACCGCTTCCAAACCGTACCCATATAATTATTACCCGAGACCCCAATTACAATCCTGATATGCCTTCCTGCATTGTGGTTCATTCCATAGAAGAAGCATTGAAATTGGTCAAGGATGATGACATATCCTATATAATTGGTGGAGGAGAAATCTATGATTTGGGGATGCCTTATGCAGACATTTTAGAAGTAACAAGAATCAATGAGTCTTTTGACGCCGATACCTATTTTCCGAAAATAGATGAAAAAATATGGGCACTTGCCAAAGAGGAATATCACCCAATTGATGAAAGACATAAATACGACTTTACCTATCTCACTTACCATAGAGATAGCCTTTAGAAATAACTAAAATTACCATTTTTGATCTTCAACAGACAGTATAACCTATCTGGGATTAGAACTATATTGCTGAAAATATTTTATTAAAAGTCTAGAT
>JABDPH010000025.1 GCA_013042925.1 Eudoraea sp. | reverse complement strand
TCATAACACGATCCACAAAGTCTGGACCGGGTAGATGTAAATGTTCTTTCTTTACCGTGTTACATGTATGATCTAACAGGTAACTAGCTTCTTTGCCTAAAATTTTCTCAATGTTTAATGACATATTTCTACTGTTTTCAATCTACATATAAAGATACGGCGATAAAGCCATTTTAAGGCTTCATTTCTAAGGTTTTTTTAGCAAATCTTAATAAGAATATCAGCATTATTTAGTACTTTAACATGGCTTTTTTAATTCTGATTTTGAATAGGTAATTAAATACAATACAATATGGCAAAAGTTAAAAAATTTAAAGGAACTATAGGTATCTTAACAGGAGGGGGAGATGTCCCTGGACTTAATCCGGCTATTCGGGCTGTCACCTTCAGGGCTATTCGTGAGGGATACAGGGTAATAGGCTTTAGAAGAGGTTGGGGAGGTTTAATAGATATCGTTAGAAACAACAAACATGACAATAGTAATAACTTTACCGAATTGTCGCAGGTTGTCGTGAACAAAGCAGCCAGAACCGGTGGTACCTTCTTGCATACTTCAAGGACCCGGGCAAGTCATGTATCAAACCTGATGGTTCCTAAACATTTACGTGATTCCTATAATAAAGAAATGAATGATCTAACGCCAGAGGTTATCAAAAACTTGGATTGGTTGGGGGTAGATCATTTAATTGCCATAGGTGGTGATGATACACTTAGTTATGCTGTGCATCTCTTTAAGCAAGGTGTAAAAGTTATGGCTATTCCCAAAACCATGGATAATGATGTTCCTGGAACGGATTATTGTATAGGCTTTAGTACCTGTGTTACAAGAACCATTAGCCTTACGAATAGTCTCCGGACCGCAGCGGGCTCACACGAGAGATTTCTCGTATTGGAAGTTTTTGGACGTTATGCGGGCTTTACGGCTATGTTGCCCACTTTGGCCGGTGCAGCGAATAGATGTCTAATTCCCGAGGTGCCTTTCAATATAGAATTGCTTGCTGAACTGCTCACTGAGGATAGAAATAAAAACCCAAGTAACTATTCTATTGTCCTTATATCCGAAGGGGCAACTTTTGAAGGTGGTGAAATGAAATTTGAAGGGGCTGAAAAAGATGCTTTTGGCCATGCCAAGCTTGGAGGTATTGGGGATGAGGTCTCACTGGCATTAAAGAATATATCACCAAAGTATAACAATGGAAACAGGGTAAATGTAATCAACCAAAAACTGGGATATATGGTCCGCTGTGGTGACCCTGATTTTATCGATTCTGTGGTGCCAACCGCTTATGGGAATCTAGCTCTCGATCTATTACTCAAAGGTATTGATGGCCGTATGGTTGTATTAAAAAATGGTCGCTATGATCATGTTCCTATAGAAGTGGTTACAGAAACTAAAAAATTCGTAAACGTAGAGAAGTTTTATAACCGTCCAAAACTTCATCCATATTATAAAAACTTTGAAATGCTGCCATTATTCATCATGACCAACGACTAATTGCAATCGGCGTTCAACGGGATAACTTAAATGGTAGTGGATTTTTAGGTATAAGATAGAAAATCAAGCATTGCTATACTGCGTTTATCTAAGTATAGCAATGCTTGATTTTACTTTGTAACCCAATACAACAGCGTCTATAAAGTCTCGGAATTTAATTTTAACTCCAGATTCCTGACTAGAGAACGGCAATCATTGATATTTCTACATTCACGAATTTAGGTAGATTGGCAACCTCAACAGTTTCCCTGGCAGGTGCAGTTTCTGCATTAAAATAAGTGGCATAAACTGCATTTATTTCTGCGAACTGTTTCATGTCTGCAATGAATATAGAAGTTTTCACCACGTTTTCAAAGGTCATTCCGGCTGCTGTAAGAATGGCCTTTAAATTCTCCATTGATTGTTTGGTTTCCTCCGCAATGTCGCCTTCTACAAGCATACCGCTGGCGGGGTCAATAGGTATTTGTCCAGAAATATATAACGTATTTCCTGAGAGTACAGCCTGATTATATGGACCAATAGGTGCTGGGGCATTCGTAGTAGTAATAATTTTTTTCATAAACCTAAGATTAATTCCTATGCTTTAATTTTTAAATCCAAAACCCTTTAACGGGACTGTTGGCTTCTGTTTTCCCACTTAAGATCACTGAGCATTGATGCTTTGATCCCGATAAAGAAATACCATCGTTTGTAGGTCCCGAAAGGAGTCCAGTTAAAGCGCATCACAAAGCTTTTCAAGTCGCGTTCAAATCGTAATTGTGTGAGTGTAAAACCTTGATTTTTAAAGTCATACCCTGAGGAACCACCGACTTTCCAACGTGGCCCAAGATTCACATCACCTGAAAACATGAGGGAATGACTACTAAATTCATTTTGTCTGGCAGAATTTGAATAGGTGGCAGAATACGCCAGGCGTAAATTCCATGGTAGGGAAGTGCTATAGGCCGGGTTTTCAACTTCTTCTGAACCTCTCGCATCTTCCAGTTGCGTATCCCTAAAACTATCGGCTTTCCCAAAAAGGTCATCGGTACGCCCTCCGCTTTGCGCTACATAGTCATATTGATCAACTTCATCATCCTCTTCTCCCTTCTCTCTTTTAAAAGTTTCATTGCTTAAAGTGTAGCCTACATTTACATTGGCACGGGTTAGCCTAAAAAGACTACCTCCATTATCAATATTCCAGGTGTTGATTCTTCTGCCATTATTATCAATGGCATAGGGATCTAGGCCTGCTGAAAAGTTAATAGACATTTTGTTGTCCAAAACATTGGTACCCCCATTAATATTTATGGGACTTAGTTTAAGGGAGTCAGATTCAAAATTGTAACCGGTTGAAATGTTGAAATTACTTAAAATAGGTATTTTCTTGGGTTCTGTGGCTGTAGAATCCCTGTCTCTTACCTTGGCCTCCAATGTATTGGCCAGGGAAAAACCAAGACTATTTGATCTCCCTAAACTAGGAGTACCGTATAAGGTACCTTGGAAGCGCGTAAATTGAACCACATTTCCGTCACCATCGATATATTCGTCATAAAATTGTTCAAATGATGGTGCATAGCCATAGCTAATGGAAGGTCGCATAACGTGTCTTATGGCCTGTATTTTTTTGTCCTCCCCAAAGTCGAAGGTACCATAGACTGTGGTTCCAATACTGGCATTTAAACTGTATTTGTTGAACCGATCAAATCCACTTATGGTATCGGTGACAACGGCCTCTTGATCGGCGTCATATCGCTTATTATAGGTTTCCAAGGCCCAAACATCCTCATAATTGCCCCCTAAACTCACGCTGAAAAACTTCGCTACTTTAAAGTTTGTGCTGATAGGTATTCGGTGTTTTGCCCCGATTTTGGCATCATCGAACATTCGTGGTGTAAAGAAATCTTCATCAGTAGTAGAAATTCTATTTTGGGCATTCAAATCATATTGAAAATTCACGTTCTGAATAATGCCTTTTTTTATACCATCCCGTTTTACAAAAGGAAAAATACGTTCCATACTTGCTTGTAAGGTTGGGAGACTCATTTCAATTTTCTTCGTATTGGTATTTTGACTATGGGTAGCCGTCATACTCATGTTCACGGAAGGGTAGGCCGGGAAAGTTTTGGAATATGAAACTGAGGATGAAAGCGTATTATTTTGGGTATTGGGTAAATTTCGTTGCTGTAACGAATTCCGAAAATATTCGCTACTTCCCATATTCACAGATGCTGAAAATCGGGAGTTGGGACTTGCCTTAGTATCTTGTGAATGTGATATTTGTATATTCCAGTTTTTACTAAGACTATAATCGCTAAAGCCTTTTTGGCTGGTAACCAAATTTTCATATCTGAAGTTTATGTTTCCACTGTATTTATAACGCTTTGAATAAATTGATTGCGTTCTAAAACCCCAACTACCATTGGTATAAAAATCACCTGTGACCAGAATATCGGCATATTCGCCGATGGGTACATAATAACCCAAGTCTTGAAGAAAATAACCTCTATTTGGATCATTGCCAATAAAGGGCATCATAACTCCTGCAGATCTTCCTACACTTAGTGGAAAGTATGCAAAGGGAAGGGCAATAGGTGTAGGTACATCAGCAATATATAAATTACTGAAACCCGCAATCACTTTCTTTTGTGGTACAAATTTGGCCTTTCTAACTCGAATGTAATAATCGGGATTTATAGTATCAGTTGCTGTGGTAAGTTTTCCTTCACTTAAAAAATATACGGAATCGTTCTCCTTTTTGGTGACATCAGCGTAGACCTTCATGGCATCGTTGCCCAATTGTCCAAGGGAAGCCTGTTGTTCAGTTCTTGAATTCCAGATGATGGCTTTTTGGGTATCAAAATTGAACCGAATTGAATCTGGAATAACTTCATTATTCCCTTGTTTAAAGAATGGGAGTTGTGAGTAATTACCAAGAGAATCTTTGATTCGCCCAGCATATACTTCATTTTTAATATAATCCATTACAATGATACCCGCCTTGAGCTCAGTATCTTGATATTGAATTTCAGCCTCGTTATAGAGGTAGATCTTTTGATCCTTTTGGCTTAATTTAACATAGTCCTTAGCCTTATATTTTATAATGTCAAGTAATAATGGTGGCTTGGTTTTTACGGTATCAACCTGAGTTGTATCGTTCACCAGCTCAGATTTTAAATCACTTTCAATTAATATGGGAGCTACTATAGTGTCTTCAACTGCTTTAATGGGTAATGCAACAATACGGTCTTCTTGTGCGTGTCCGGAAATGCCACCAATTATAAGTAGTAATAGGAAAAGTAAATAGTGTTTATTTGATTGCAAGGCTATATATCCTATTTTTGTAAAGGTTTGGCTTGACTTTTGGAGCTCAAACTTACATATATTTTTTGTTCCCTTAATAGGGTATTACAATAATTTTAACCTTGTAAGGGACCTCAAATTACCTTGTTTATATGAATATGAATCGAATTTTTCTAACCTCCATCTTAGTCCTGGCTCTGCTTTTTTCATCATTTAGCGATGATAACATCTCCCAGAGGAACGATGGTAAATTTGTAGTAGTACTTGATGCAGGTCATGGTGGTCATGATCCAGGCAACTTGGGGAACGGTTATCTTGAAAAAAATATTGCCTTGAATATCGTTCTTACCGTTGGAAAAATATTGGAAAACAATCCCAACATTAAGGTTATTTATACAAGAAAGGACGATTCGTTCGTTGATTTGTTCGTAAGAGGGGAAATTGCCAACAAGGCCAATGCCGACTTGTTTGTTTCGGTACACTGCGATTCGCATTCTTCTGATGCGCATGGCGCAGGGACTTTTGTGCTCGGATTACATGCCAATAAACAAAATTTTGAAATAGCAAAGAAAGAGAACTCGGTAATCTATCTTGAGGATAATTATGAGGATAGATATGCCGATTATGATATTAATTCGCCTGAATCAATTATAGGTCTAACGATAATGCAGGAAGAATTTTTAGACCAGAGTATAGCATTGGCCAAATTAATTCAAGATAATTTTTCCGGTGATTTAAAGCGGAATAATCGCAAAGTAAAACAAGCCGGTTTTATTGTGTTGCATCAGACTTTCATGCCGAGTGTCCTCATTGAAACAGGTTTTCTTACGAACAAATCTGAAGGGGCTTTTTTAAATTCAAAAGCCGGACAATCAAAAATGGGGACGGCCATTGCGGAAGCAATTTTAAATTATAAAAATTCAGTTCAGTCAAATAGTGTCCAACAGCCCGAACTTTTAGTTGAAGAAGAAGTGGTTGAGAAAAAAGCTGAGGTGCCTGTTGAAAGCGCACCCCCTCCGGTGCAAGAAAAAGTAAAGGAAACAATACTCCTCACGAAAAAGGAGCCTGATGGGAAAGAGAGCGACAACACCAAGATTGAGGAGACGGAGACGGAGGATACTAAAGAAAAAATTGAGGTTGTTGCTCCCGTTGAAAAAACGGTTAAGCCAGTCAGTAAACCAGAACTACTTTTTAAACTGCAGATTATGGCTAGTACTAAGAATTTGGATCTTAAACCACAAAATTTCAACGGTTTGGGAAACATTTCCAAAGAACCCTATAAAAACCTCTATCGTTATATGTATGGTACTGCAAATTCATATCAAGAGGCTAAAATGTTAAAATCGGAAGCTGATAGAAAGGGGTATACTAGCTCTTATATCGTTGTGTACAAGGAGGGGGTTAGAATCCCATTGACCGAAGCGCATAAATCCGATTCTCAATAATACCAGCAGTCTCATTTTTATTTCTAATTTTGTTACTCACGATAAATAAATCCATTTGAAACTATCCAGGGAAATTAAAACAGGAATAATCGTAGTAGGTGGGATACTACTTTTCATTTTGGGATTTAGTTATTTAAAATCAACACCTTTATTTGATAACAGTAAAACATTTTATGCCGTTTATAAGCATGTTGGTGGATTACAAACGGGAACTCAAGTAACGATCAATGGTTTTAATGTAGGTAAAGTAAACGATATTAGATTTAAAGATACCTATGGTAATCTGGTGGTGACATTTTCAGTTAATAATAGTTTTACATTTTCTAAAAATAGTATCGCAGAGTTGTACGATACAGGAATTATCGGTGGAAAAGGGATTCAGATCAAACCAGTTTTTGACGGGTCACCTACTGCACAATCAGGGGATACCCTTACAACCTCGACTCGGCCGGGATTGACTGATTTGGTTCAACAAAAGCTAACGCCCTTGCAGCAAAAGATCGAAGGTGCCTTTACCCATGCAGATACCTTATTGATGAATGTGAATGAGGTCTTGGACGCCAAGACCAAGAACGACTTGCGAGAATCTATTGCAGGACTCAATAAATTAATGAAAAGCCTGGAAAGTAGCGCAGAGGTACTTAATAAGCTTTTAAAAAATAACCAAGGTAAATTAGACAGTTCACTGACCAATTTTAACGAACTGTCTTCCAATTTTGCGAAACTTTCAGATTCATTGAATAATGCGGGATTGGGTCGTACCTTGACAAGTTTGGAATCAACAGTCTCAAATTTGGATAAAATATTAAGTCAGATCGAGAATGGTGAGGGCTCTTTGGGTAAATTGACGAACGATGAGGAATTGTATGATAATTTAAACAGTGCTACCCGGGAATTGGATTTGTTACTTAAAGATTTTCGTTTGAATCCTAAAAGATATGTGAATGTTTCGGTATTTGGGAAAAAACAAAAGGAATATGCCCTTCCCGAAAATGACCCTGCTGAAAAAATAGATGAGCCATAAATGGAATACCTTCCTAATATTTTATTCGCGTTAGTATTACTTATTGGTGTTGGGTTTTTTGCTACTAATGTAAAGAAACTTACACGGAACATTAAATTGGGTAAGGCGTTGGATCTTCCTGATAACAAACCCCAACGATGGAAGAATATGGCCAAAATTGCGTTGGGTCAGAGTAAGATGGTTGTAAGACCTATCCCGGGAATTCTCCATATTTTGGTATATGTTGGCTTTATAATTATCAACATTGAGGTTCTTGAGATTATCATTGACGGTCTCTTGGGAACGCATCGGATTTTTGCACCGTTTGGGAGTATCTATGATGTGTTAATTGGTTCTTTTGAGGTTTTGGCTTTTTTAGTCATTGTGTCAGTGGTCATCTTTTGGATTCGTAGGAACGTAATAAAATTGCATAGATTTATTAAACCCGAAATGAAGGGTTGGCCAAAGAACGATGCAGATTTAATACTATACATAGAATTGGTCTTGATGTTCTTGTTTTT
>JABDPH010000022.1 GCA_013042925.1 Eudoraea sp. | reverse complement strand
TCCACCATCATTACGAAATCGCCGTATGGATTTAATCCACTTTTGCCTTGCCACGCTTCTATGGGTAAAATAGGAGTATGAGGAGATGGAAGGGCAAGATAGAGGAAGAATGGATCTTTCTCTTTTGATCTTTCTTGTATGAACTTTATCGATCTTCTGAATAGGTTAGGAGTAACATCTTCATGAATAAAGTCGGGTGCGGTAAGGCCTTTTCTCCACCATCCAAATTTATCATCACTAGCAGTACTGTCTGTCGGAATAGCTGTCGGCATTCTATTTTCAACGTACACGTAAGGTGCCATGTCTAATGAGGAAGCATGACCAAAAGCATAATCGAATCCCACATCATTTGGAGAATGTGCTATTCTTTTGGAAAAATCAATGACATCTAAACTATCCATATCCCAATTCCAACCCAAATGCCATTTACCTATAAAAGCCGTGTAATAGCCAGTTGATTGAAGCATCTTACCCACTGTGGTTCTTTCTTTGGATATTAAAGCTTTAGACTTCCCCCACAGAACAGATGCCTTTAGCCTTGATCGCCAGTTATACCTTCCTGTCAGTATTCCATATCTGGTTGGAGAACAGACAGAAGAAGAAGTGTGCGCATCTGTAAATTTAATACCCTCAGAAGCCAATCTGTCAATATTTGGAGTCTTAATTTTGCTCTTTTCGTTGTACGCCGAAATGTCACCATAGCCTAAATCATCAGCTAAAACATAAATAATGTTGGGCTTCCTCTGTTCTTTTTTATCGTATGAACATTGGCTGAATAATACCGACGAACATAGTACGGTACTTAAGATATGGGTTTTCATAGATACTGTAAATTTTTTTCTATTCATCACCTGTGTTTACGGGATATTAGTATTCATGCTTGAGAACAACTGACCTGGCTATTCATAAGTGCGGTGGTGTAAATCCAAAATACAAATTTCACGTTCCAATTCCTACCAGGTAAAACTTTTCAGTTGGAATGGGGTAGGAGGGACTTAATATTTATGAGATGCCAGCCTATGCAAAGAAGTAGTGCCGTTGCTGTGCCGGATCAATGTTTAATCTATGATGAGCCAGAGTTTCGTATAGATGTTGCGCAATGTGTAGAAAATAATGATTACTCGGGGAGTCTGCTTTGTACCAGTGCTATTTGGCCCATATGACTGGCAGAATGCTCTAAAACATGAAACCATGCCCAATGGTTGTTGATACCCTCATCTATATTTGCTGCAAACCATGCATCATCTTTGGCTTTAAGACCTTCGAGTGTTTTTGACCGAACCTGATCCCAGAGTTGCAAATAATATTGTATCGGTTTCCCTTTGATTTTGTCTCTCGATTCTGCTCCCAAACCACCTGCGATTCCCCAAAATTCCCCTTCTTCATCCGTCCAACTGCGTTTTGCTAGAGTTTCCACATGGGTATATGATTCGGTGGCTATTATATGCATTAGCATGGCTCCAATACTATTGGCCTTATCGTCGAACAGGTAATCGGTTTCCTCCTGGTTTAAATCCCGGGTCATGTCTGAAATACGATTTTTTAGATCCTCGAGCATATCCACCATAATACCAATTTGAGGTGTATATCCTTCTTCCGGTTTAATTTCATATTGCGCGTTCACCAATGAAATTGAAAAACATAGAACGACTAAGGAGATTACTTTTTTAATGGGTTTCATAATGAGTTTTTTTATACTAGTGGAGTTTTCTTTAAAACTGGCTACAGGCCAAATTAAGGAAGTCACTTGAGGAGTAAAGATACTTTAAAAAATAACAAAGCGTAAGATGTTATTGGACATCGGGCGGCATTAAAAAGGAGATAGCTTTTGGCAATATCGTTATGACTGCCGGGGCAAGACCCACATACTCTCCATCAGCCTCTATACTGCAGGAATCGGTACTTTGAAGCAATACTTCCCGGGTATTATGGTAGCAAACCTGTGGAAGGTTTATTTTCACTCCTTTTTTTAAATTACCGTAGTTTTTTAGATAGTCCCAAATGCTCAAATCCCCGAAGATAGAAACCTGAAACAGTCCGTCAGTAATTCTGGCATCAGGGGCAATACAGATGGCATTACCAAAGTAACGTCCGTTGGCCACGGTCATTTGCAACAACCTGCCCTTCCATTGCCACGCACTGCTTGTGCAACTTACCTCTTTTTTAGCATAGCTGAGAAACCCTTTTATAATGTGCCTGAAGTAATTGAAGCCAGGACCTAACACACTTGATGATTGTTCCAGATTCTGCGCTATTTCTGCGCCAAGCCCAATTCCGGCTATATTGATGAAATACCGGGTTTCCCTGGTCTGCTGTATTATTATTTTTCCTAGGTCTATCTTTTTAGAGGAATTTGATTGAATCAATTCAATCAGTGCTTCTATAGAATTGGAGATGCCAGCCGTTCTGGCAAAATCATTGGCCGAGCCAAGCGGTAGCAGCCCTATTGTAGGGTATTCATTAGTGGGAATGTTACTTTGCAGCATGCCATTGATAACTTCGTTAAGGGTGCCATCACCTCCAACGGCAACCATATAATCACAGCCTTTTTCAGTAACCTTCCTGGCTAGCTCAATGGCGTGCTTTTTCCTTTGGGTGATTATGAACTGCACACTGCCCAAATGTATTTCTCGACAGTATTTGCGAAGTCTTGGGAGTACTTTTGCCAGGCGGTTGTTTTTGTTGTTGATTACAAACACAATGTTCATAAGAGCAAGGTAGTGTATTCCTTAAGTTTAGGCAATAAGAAGATTAGTACTGGCACTGTCACAGACTTGGATACTCTCAAAAAGGCGTTCACTAATTTAACGGATATCCATGATTTTCAGGCAATCCAATTTTATGTATAAAATCCTTCCAACGCGTATCGCTGTACATAGCTTTGAATGTTGGATAGGTGAGTGCCTCAAGTAAAACAGGATCCTTTGCCTCTAAGGCTTTGTTTAACCATTTAAAAGACTGGTCATAGTTACCTCTAAACGCATAAAGATCTGCAGTATTGGCGGGGTCAGTAGCGCTGTATTTCTCCAGGAATTCAGTAAACAATTTATCCGCTTCTGTCTTGCGACCCATAGCATAAAGGATAAAATTACGACCATAAAGGCTGAAAAACTTATGTTTTTCCTGTTCTATTTCTGCAAGTGCTTCATCATTTCTTCCCTGAGCTAATCGAATTTTCGCTATCATATAATGCAATATTTCCCAGCCAGGATAATATAACTCGAACGTATTAAACGCCTTTTCAGCCTCTTCCAGGCGATTCATCCTGTAATATGAATGCCCCAGATTAAAATAATTAGCGTAAACCAATGGGTCTACTTCTATTGCCTTCTTCAGTAAATCAACAGACTTCTCCAGATCACCGAAGGCCATATTCGCAGCAGTACCCATTATTATACCGTCATTAGGTATTAATTCGAGAGCCTTGTTCATGTTTTTAGATGATTCCTCAAAGTCCCAATTAAGATCTTGCAAACTCGCTAAAGTAGCATAGGCATAACCCGAATCAGGATCTAGATCAACCGCCTTATATGCCGCATCTAATCCTAAAGAAATCCCTTGTTTTGGTTCGCGAATACTAAAATTGTAGGTACCGGTATTATATATTCCCGCAAGTAAACGCCATGAAGGCGCATAACTTGAATCGAGGGCAATGGATTCTTTTACTTTGGATTCGGCCTCAATATATGCGTTTTTTGTATTTAGATTAATTAAGTGATTGGCCTGAAGATATAAATTATAGGCCTCTGGATCAATTGACTGAGATTTAAATTCCTGACCCAACATCGATATTTTTAATTCTCTGCTGACCTCGGCTGCAATCTCATCCTGAATCTTAAAAATACTGTCTAATTCCCGGTCAAAGGTATGTGACCACTCGTGAGAACCATCACTGGTATTGATCAATTGGGCTGTTACACGTATCATATTCCCCGCTTTGCGTATACTGCCCTCCAATATGTGCGAAACTTTAAGCTCATTTCCTATCTCCGTTGCTTTAGCATCCTTTCCCTTATATGAAAATGAAGAGGTGCGGCTTATCACCTTGAGCTCCGGTATCTTGGCCAAAAGATTCAATAATTCTTCACTAATGCCATCGGAGAAATATTCATGGTCTTGTTTAGGGCTCATATCGGCAAAGGCCATGACTGCTATAGATTTATTCCCAAACTCAACTACTTCTGCAGAGTCTCTGGTGAAGCGATCAACTAAAAGTACAATTATGGCTAATGTAAGGGTAGTAATGATAAGCTTATTAAGGCGAGAACCTGTTTTAGTAGTAATGGACTTACCAGGTTCAACATCAATTGTTTTCTTAATTCCCTCCGGGGTAAATTCATATACCCAGGCCAGAATTAGCCATATTGGAAAACCAATAGCCAATATTACCAAAGACCATTTAAGCAGATAATTTGGGGCTCCGAAAGCCGGCAGAACGGTAGAGAGAACCTGTGTAATTAACCAGGCTACAACCAAATAAGCTATAGCCGACTTAATAACGTTCCGCCTCTTTAGTTCATTAAAATATTCATTGAATTTCATTTACACTCGGTTGGCTTTCAAAAATACAAAAATGCCATGTGGCAATTTATGTGGTAAAAGATATAAATTAATTATAAGAACAAGTAATTCGTCAATACTGCGAGATACCGTTTTAGATTCCAAACCTGATATATTAGTACTTAAATTTAATTTGAGCGCTTTGGTTTTGTAGTACTCGCGTTAAGGGGGAGGGGTGGCAATCATCTAAAAATTATGCTTCCGCATAACTTTATGTAAGGTTTTTGTGTATTAAAAGTCGAGATTTTGTACCTATTACAATTTGCTTAACAATGCATAAAAAAGCGCAAGAGATGAACTTGCGCTTAGGTTGTTTTAATACGAGTTTTTTCAGAAAGTTATTCATTTTCTTCTTTTTTTAAAGGAGAATGATGTTCATGGACTATCCTCCAGCCATTCTTTGTATTCACAAATAAAAGTGAAATTTGATCATTAACAACGGTCAGGTCTTCTCCAAATTTTAAATGAAAATCGGAATGCAGGGTTACATTGGCCACATCACCGTATACAGCGACTTTCATGTCATTCATATCAAATTTTACAACTTCGGTTACAGAGCCAAATATATTTCTTTCAAATTCTTCATTTTCTTCGCCACCATTTCTTGGTTCTCCATTTTTAAATTCAGTGAACTTCGGGCTGTAGGCATGGAATGAAATCAGTCTGTCAATATCTCCATCCTTAACACTTTGGGCAATGCTGTCCATAGTCTTCTTAATGGCTTCTTTTGACTCCGGAAATTCATCATTAACAAGGTCAATTTTTACCTCCTCAACTTCAACTTTTTGTTCTTTTTGTTTGCATCCGAGTATTAATATCCCCAAAATAGTAATCAGCGTAAATGTCAACTTCGCTCTCATAATTTTATAATTGATTGGTTAATAAGTGCTATAGAAGTTACAAAATTTATAATAAAGAATTATTCGATATATGAATAAGCACCAACGGAGTATGCAGTATTACTGATGCCAGGAGAGTTGATTCCTTTTATCGGTCACCTCAAATACGCTATTTTTTTCCATACAAACGGAAATAATACCAGGCAGCGATACCACCAATAAATGAAAATAATGCCAGCAGCCAAAACACATGCTGATGACCCACTGCGCCCGGTGAATTTTCCAGGAGAACCCCAATTGCCGGTCCCGCAAAGATATCCGGGGTATATCCTATGAGCGAAATAACACCCACGGCAGTACCCGTGAGTACCAGAGGGATCTGCCCCCTCTCCATTACCGCGAAGTACAGAGAACGTGCAGCGTAAACTCCGGTTGCAACGATTAAAATAGATGTAAAAAACAATACTGTGGTTGAATTGGAAATAATACCCGTAGCGAACAACAATGACCCGAAGATTGTAACTACAAAACTAACCACCAACCAATAGGTAGTGTCTGTACGGTCTGCCAAAATCCCTATTAATACTCCAACGACAGGGCGGACGAACAACAAAAAAGTACCTACCTGGGCTGATTGCACCTGGTCATACAACATCACATCCCGGGCATAGAGGGAGAATACATCTGTAATTTTGTAGCCTACATAAGCACATAAAATAATGATCATCAATAACCAAACAGACGGCAAACGAAGTACCTCTTTTATTTCAGATATCGTTATTTTATCAAGGATTATCTCTTCTTCTGCTTTTGGATCCATTTTCATAAAGAACCATACCAAAAAGCCTACGAGAACAACTATTCCCGAACAAACTAAAATTACATTCTTAAAGGCTTCTTTGCTTTCATAAAGGGTTGTCTCTGAAACTTCAGCATTTGTAAATAGTGAAAAAATAAGTACACTCAAAACCCCAAACAGGGCCCCTACCAATCCTCGTCCACCGTCCAGGAATCCAAACGCTTTACCCTGGGAAGTAGTCCCGCCCCAGACCCTTGTAGCCTTGATCATTGGGGCCCAGAAAATAAAAATGGTTGTAAAACCCCAATAACCATAAAGAATTTTTAATATGGTATAGCTGGGAAAAGTAGAATAGACCAACCCTCCAAGGGCAGTCATCCATAATGCGACAGCTATCGATTTTCTGGGTGGGTATTTATCGGCCAGGGGTCCTCCGAAAAGATAAGACAACAAGGCTACTATGCCATATACGGTGAAACATATGCCCAATTCCACATTGTCAAGGCTATAGGCCTCGAGCACAGTTGGCCTAAACACCCTTGATAGGACAAATGGAAGAATAAATACAGACTCCCCAGCTAAAATCAGTAATAGGAGAAAGTACCAAGGGGCTTTATTCTGACGCATTGAGTTTGGTGGATTATACGGAAGGATATTATTTTCACTAATTATATCCAACTTAAACCAACGAAGATAAGATATCTCAAAAATACCCCAAGATCCTCTTCCCAAATCTCTCATCCACCTTCCAACTTCGACCTTCCCCCTTCAAACTTC
>JABDPH010000017.1 GCA_013042925.1 Eudoraea sp. | reverse complement strand
GCTATATAGATTTAGGGGAAAGAGATCAGCGTAATCCATTAAACTGGGATAAAATTTCACCGGCAGATTATGAGCCCTGGGAAGGTTATATCGATTATGAGGCTACAATTGAGAATAGTGCCAAGCGCATGTCCAAGAACCCTCAGATAGCCTTAATCGAAGAAAACGCTCAATGGCTGAAGCAACAACAGGAGGAAAACGTAGTTTCATTGAACTATGAGATCTACAAAAGAGAAGAAAAAAAGGATAAAGAAAAATCAGCCTATTTTAAGACCATTTCGGACTACGACTCACATTTGACATTTGAATCTCTGAAATACGAAGAAGAACTTTTCACAAAAGATCCCATATTAAGGGAAAAGCGTGACCGCTGGCACAATAATCTTGCAAAAGATGTCTATGTAGAAGAGGCAATTAATGTGCTTCAGGATTTGAAATTAAACAATATTAAAAACGGTAAATTAGCTAGCGTAAAAGGCTAGAATATTACTGTTTACTTTATAAAAAAGAGCTCCGCTAACTTACCGGAGCTATTTTTTTGTTTTCAATTCATCCTTGCGGTAATACTTCAATGTTTTTTGAAAAGACAACTGACGTTAATTCAGGTTTTGGCATATTGAATATCTTACCGGACCTTTAGTAATGCATAGCATTTGTATCCACCCATCCGGCTGATTTAAAACCGTGTTGCTTAATTTGTGCTTTTAAGCTTATCTGCATGCATTTGTCTAAGCTTAGTCAATTTTGGAGTAATTACAAAACTGCAATAACCCTGACTCTGGTTATTCCTATAATAATTCTGATGATATTCCTCTGCTTCATAAAATATTTTTAGTGGACTTAATTCTGTGACCACAGGATTTTCATAATAGGAAGACATTTCACTTAAAACTTTTTCTGCCACTTCTTTTTGATTTTGGTCATGGTAAAAAATGACGGAACGGTATTGGGTGCCAACATCTGCGCCCTGTCTATTGAGTGTTGTAGGGTCATGGGTGGTCATAAAAACCATTAATAGATCACGAAAAGAAATAATATCAGGATCAAAGCTTACCTGTATTACTTCTGCATGACCGGTGAGTCCAGAGCATATTTCTCTATACGTTGGCTTCCCCGGGGCATTCCCTCCAGAATATCCCGAGACAACCTTTTCTACCCCTTTAATCTCTAATAAAACAGCTTCAGTGCACCAAAAGCAGCCTCCGCCCACAGTTGCTAATTCCAATTTTTTATTTTCCATCAATAACCTCCTTTTCAATTATCATTGATTCAGAGTTAATACAATAACGAAGACCACTTGGTTCCGGGCCGTCAGGAAACACATGCCCTAAATGAGCGTCGCAAGTATTACATAGCACTTCTACCCTTATCATTCCAAATGTGATATCTTTTTCATATTTAATGGCATTATCTGCTATAGGTTGTGTGAAACTGGGCCACCCTGTACCGGACTCAAATTTAATCGTAGAATCAAAAAGAGGTGTGTTGCAGCATACACAGGAATATTTACCTGCATCGTGGATACTGCATAAAGCTCCTGAATGAGGGGCTTCAGTTCCTTTTTTTCGGGTAATTCGAAATTGGTCTGGCGTAAGAATTTCACGCCATTCTTTTTCTGTTTTTTCAACACGCCTGTCCGGTGCGGGATTTCCGCTTGCCGTAAAGTTTATTATGTTTTTCCAAGTCAACATAGAATTACATTTAATGTGAATACTTAAATTTTTCTACTACAATACAACAATTTTACCTATGGGGAAAATAAGTATTTTAAGTCGGATTAAATGCTTCTAACTTACAATCTATTCAATAAAAGATTCTATTAAATTAAACTAAATTTGAATCATGATGCAACGCAGATCACGAAGCACCAACCGTACTATTTATATTTCTTTGATGATACTTTGTATAGTAGGTTTTTGGGTGTTTGAGAATTTTTATACCCCAGACAAGTATTCCAACCCTGCTAATGAGGTTTTAACTTCAAAAGTGCCAGATAAAATATTGCCGGCTTCAACTTCGGGAGAAATAGTGAATCATAGTAATTATATACTTTCTTATAAGGAGCGCTATGAACAAGCCGAATGGGTAGCTTATGTTCTGAAACGAAGTCATCTTACCT
>JABDPH010000016.1 GCA_013042925.1 Eudoraea sp. | reverse complement strand
GATTCCATTTATTATTACACCCGAACAGCGTAGTAAAAGTTCTTTCAGGCCTTATTTAAAATATGCTGCTATACTATTACTGGCCTTAGCGACAGGTATGACAGGATATAGGTTTTATGGTGAAATGGTTAACAAAAAACAAATTGTTCTCGAAGAAGCGCAAAGCCTTGTCTCCAAAAATATTCAGGAAGCCACATTCTTTAACTCAAAACCGCTAGAATTGCCTGAACTCAAGCTCAATGTAACTAAAAAAAGCACCGGTAATCACCATATAATCGCAGGAGCATTCAGAATAAGACAAAATGCTGATAAAAAGGTGACTTATCTGAGAAAAAAGGGCTATGATGCAAGATATCTTGGTGTTAATAGTTATGGTTTGCACCAGGTTACTTACGGAAGCTACGAAAACCCTGAAGAAGCTTTAATTTTTCTAAGGCAAGTGAAACGGACAGAATCTGAAGATGCCTGGATGTTATCTACAAAATAGTTTCTTTCTTTTTCTTCAATACAATTGCTGCGTATCTTTGAAAAAAAATCAAGATGCAGCCAAGAAAACCCAGTGATTCAAGAACTATAATGACGGATATGGTTTTGCCAAGCGAAACTAATCCGCTAAATAATCTTTTTGGTGGTGAATTATTAGCCCGCATGGACAGGGCTGCCAGTATAGCTGCAAGAAGGCACAGCCGCCGTATTACAGTAACAGCATCTGTCAACCACGTCGCTTTTAATCGTTCCGTACCATTGGGAAGTGTAGTTACTGTTGAGGCCAAAATATCCCGAACCTTCAGAACATCAATGGAAGTTTATATTGATGTCTGGATGGAAGATAGATTTAGCGGGGAAAGCACAAAAGCAAATGAAGCCATTTATACATTTGTTGCAGTGGACGAAACTGGTAAGCCAACTGAAGTTCCTCCTATAATTCCCGAGACAGCTCTTGAATCTGAACGTTTTGAAGGTGCATTGCGAAGAAAACAGCTCAGTTTAGTACTTGCTGGTAAAATGAAGCCCAGTGAGGCTACTGAACTACGGGCATTATTTATCCAAGATTAATAAGACACCTGCACTTAGTTTCAGAAATCAAAATTGTTTGGATCCGGGCCAAAGCGTTGCCTTCTGTCTAAACTATCCAATTTAGCCAGGTCTTCAGGACTTAATTCAAAATCGAATATATCTGCATTTGCTACAATTCTTTCGCGCTTTGATGATTTAGGAATGGTTATAACCCCTTTTTGTAAATTCCATCGCAAGACTATTTGAGCTATGGTTTTATTGTAATTTGCCGCAAGTTCTTTAAACGCATCTATTCCAAAAATCCTGCCTTGCATCATAGGAGACCAGGCTTCATACTGAATATTCTTTGCTGCGCAAAAGTCCAATAGGTTCTGTTGTACCAAATATGGGTGAAATTCCATCTGATTAACCATAGGTACTGTATTTGCCGTATTCAGCAAATCCTCCAGGTGATGTTGCATGAAATTACTAACCCCAATAGCTCTAACTCGCTTTTGCTCGTAAAGGTATTCCAAAGCTTTCCAGGTATCTTTATATTTTCCGGTAACCGGCCAATGCACCAAATAAAGATCTAAATAGTCCAGATCCAGTCTTTTGAGGCTTTTGTCAAAGGCCTTTAGGGTGTTATCATAACCTTGGTCGGAGTTCCATACTTTGCTCACAACAAAAATATCTTCCCTTGGCACATCACTTTCCTTAATACCGGCTCCTACACCTATTTCATTGTTATAAATAGAGGCGGTATCTATATGACGATATCCAGCCTCTAATGACCATTTTATTGCGTTTATTACTTCTCTTCCATCTTCAGAAAGGTAAACACCTAAACCAAAATAGGGCATTTTAACACCATTGTGCAATGTAAATGTGCCCTTAATATCTGTTATTGAACTCATATTGTTTCTATTAAAGCCGGTAAATCCATTCCTCAGGATTTAATCTTGTAGCATCCTTGTAGAGATAAAATTTTAATTGCGTAAGACCATTATACCGATTAGTATATATTTCTCCTAATTCCTCTTTTAAACTTACTCTATCTCCCTTTTTTACATACAAATTGGAAAGGTTGTAATACGTGCTTATGAAATTCCCATGTTTAATCTGAACACCTTTATTGCCTCCTGGTACAGCCAGAATACCAATAACTTCCCCTTCAAAAACAGCGCGCGCCCTGGCCCCTTCATCTGTTGCAATAATTACACCATTGCTCTGATGCTTAATCCCGGGGTATACCGCATCTTTGTAGACACCGAATCCTTGTTGCTTAATTCCTTTTTCAACAGGCCAGATAAGTTTTCCCTTATTTGCAGAAAAGTTATTCGCCACCAATGTCGCTTCCGGTGTTAAAACAAACTTATTTGATGATCCCTTTTTCCCGGCCTTTTTATTAGAAGCTGCTATGGCACTTCGGATTAGTCGTTCAATTTGTTTTTCTATTTTACGTGCTTCCTGCTTTTTCTTCTTAATTGCAGAAGCATATTTACTTTCATTTTGCCTTATAGACTTTAAGAGTTCTTTTTGAGCTGTTATCTCAATTAGCAATTCACTTTTGGCCTTTAAATTCTCGGCTAGCAAAACCTCCTTTTCCTTTCTTTGGTTAGTTAAGTCATTATTTAATTGAGTAAGCTCCTCTGTTTTCCTGACAATATCCTCTCCCTGTTTTTTTCTAAACTCGGTATATTGTTTCAGGTATTGTAATCTTTTAAATGCCTGATAAAAGTTTTCTGAAGATAAGAGAAACATCAGCCTGCTTTGTTGGGACCTATTCTGATATGATTTTTGGATCATTTTGGCATATTCTTCTTTCAAAGCCTCCAAATCTTCCCGAAGCTTAGATATATTTCGAATATTTGCATTTATTTGCCTGCTAAGAAGGTTGGCTTGTTGATTCGTAATACGGATCAATTGCTGTCTGACATTAATCTTCTGATCCAGGACTTCCATTTGATCGAGAACAGTCCCTTTTTGCTTTTTTTCAGCGAATAGCAGCCTGTTTATGTTCTCTATATCTTTTAGCAGCTGCTCTCTCCTGTTTTCTAATGCTTTTTGTTCGTTGGTTTGCCCATATGCATTTGAACCCAGTAGGGCTAAAATAATAAATAGTATATATGCAGAATATTGCCTTGCAATTTTCATTTTATTTCAAAACTATTTCTTCGAATCCTTTTGGTATTCTATAGGGAAAATTCAATGTTCTATTAAACTCAATATTCCTGAATTGTATGTCAATATTGGTAGTTTGATCAGTATCAATTGCTATAATCTGGATTTCTTCCGGTAAGATTTGTCTATTTTTTTCTTGGTAAGATTTATAATAAATCTCTAATAGTCTGCCATTCCATGGCTGAGATAATTGTTGAGTAGCAATTTTAAAATTCTCAGGTTCAATTAAGAATAACGTTTTGAACAGGTCTCCCATGTTTTTAGGCTTCAGTTCATAGTATGTGTCTGTGGCAAGGGAAATATATTTCTGTTCCCGCAAATCAAATAATGCTTCCCCCAGTAATAGATTCTGTACTTTGTTGAAATCTAATTCAGTTCCCAATAACTTGCTCAAATAAGCAAAGTCTCCGTCAAAATACTCATTCTGAAGTTTATTATAAAAAGTAACTCTTTGAGGGGTTATCAACGCCTTTACAACGCCCAATGGAGCACTCATCCAAATTGCCTTATCCTTCTCAACTCTGAGGCTTACATTAAAACTTTGAACCGCTCCGCCATCATTATATGCCACTTTCATCCTACCGCTTATGGTTCTGAATTCTAATTGGTTTTTATAATGATTTTTAATTATTGCCTTTGTGGTAAGTCTTTCATCTACTTTTCCTGTTGCAACGACCTTACTTGTTTTACAAGAGAAAGAAAGCATTGCCAATAAGGCAATAATGATCCATCTATTCCATCTATAGGTATTGCATTTCATTAGATCAGGAGCCAGATTTGATTTTACTAAGATACATATTTGCCTTTGATGAGTTCCCCAAAAATGTATGTGCATTGGCCAACTCTTTATATATTTTATTCCCCAGTTCATTATCTTCAATAAGAAAATCGAGTGCAGTTTCCAATTCCCTTATTGCTTCTTTCCGTTTTCCACTTCTATTCAGGCCCATCCCCTTAGCGAAATAAAAATAGGGTTGAGACGGAAACTCTTCAAGAGCTTCCTCTGCTTTAATAACTAAAGAAGGATAATCCTTATTGCTTATTAATTCGCCAATTTCTTTCTTATATCTCAATAGGGGTGTCAGATCAGTATTTTGCTCCGAAGGCGCTTGCTTTATAGGATCTACTCTTTTCTCGCGATCTAAAGAATCTTTGATCTTTCGTGCAAGTGATTTTTTAAATGAAGAGTCTTTCATCTCTTTTAGAATATTTAAAGACTCCTGAAATTTCTTTTTTTGAAAGTAAATTAGAGCAAGGTTTTCTATCAGTTTATCATTATCAAACGCGATTTCATCTTTGATTGTCTCAATAGCTCTCCTTTGTTTGTCCATTATCTCGACCAAGACATTCAAATACCAATAGTTCTCTGGTCTGGCATTTAAGGCCTCTATGCCGTATTGTTGCGCCATTATGGGTTGCTTATTCGCTAAATAAGAATTAGCTAGTTCAAAGTCAACTACATTGCTTGTAATATCCAACCTTTTACATTCAAGAAAGAGATTAATAGCTTTATCGTAATTTTCTATACCCT
>JABDPH010000246.1 GCA_013042925.1 Eudoraea sp. | reverse complement strand
CCTATATATTTTATATCAGGCAAAGGAATATGTTTATATAGTTAATCCTTATATAATACCCGATTCAACCCTTTCCCTGGCTCTAAAAACTGCAGCTTTAAGTGGTATAGATGTGAGGATAATAGTCCCCAAAAGTTCCGAATCAGCCATGATTCATTGGACTGTACAGTCCTTTTTTAGCAGGTTTCTTAATGCAGGTGTAAAGATTTATTTATTCCAGGAAGGATTTATTCATTCCAAGGTAATTATTTCAGATGATGCTGTATGTTCTATCGGTACAGCTAATTTGGATATTCGTAGTTTTGAACAAAATTTTGAAGTGAATGCTTTAATCTATAATAAGGAAGTAACGATGAATATGAAAAGGCAATTCAACATATTTCTGGAAAAAAGCCTGCAACTAACCCCTGAGGAACATTCAGCCAGACCTAATATGGACCGTGTAAAAGAAAAATTGGCAAGATTAGGTAGCCCCTTAATGTAGCTTTTCATTATTTATTTTCTTACAGAGCTTATTAATTAGTGTCACTTTAACCATGGACCAATTTGAAAAGAAAAAGCCCGGAGTTCCGGGCTTTAAATTTCATTTTGGTATTATATTTATTATTGAATGGGATCGAAAGTAAATTTTTGACCACCAATTGAGGCTTCCAGCATAAGCCCTCCTTTTACCCTTGTAAAGACCGCTACACCATCTTGATACGCCACGTCAACCGAGGCACCTTCAGTTATAGCGGTTGCTGAGGCCTGACCACTAAATTTGAACTTACCGCCGGTAAACCTATCATAGGCATCCTTATTTTCAAAGAATATTACTTCACTGTATTGTTGTCCTCCTGCCTGAAGTCCAAAAGAGCCCTGTCCCATTTTTGAAGAACCTGTTATAACGTGATTTTTGTATACAATCCCTTCACCTCCTGCTCCGCCAATAACCAATCCTGCTTTTGTAATTTTAGGATAAACGGCATAGCCATAAGCTTTGTCTTTAAAGACTTGCAATTTTGGTGCGTCCTTGATCATTTTGTCCAAGGCCTCTTTAGAGTCTTTTTCTAACTCAGGTTTCCAACCGCCTATTTGAGCGTAAGAAGTGAGAGAAAAGGCAAAACATACAAAAAGTAACAAAAAGTGAGTTTTTTTAAAATGGATAGTGTTCATTTTTATTTCATTTAGTTATTAATTATTTAAAGCTTTCAATACTGAATAAAGAACATCTTAATTGCCTAAATTAATTTAGATTTTGGGATGCACTTAAAAGGTCGAAAAAGGTACAAAAAACAAGTGAAAGAATCCCTTATATTATGATATATTTCAAACTATTTAGATACAATTTTTATACCGGAAATGTACTAAGAGAAAATGTAGTATTCAAGAACCATATTTATAGTAAAATACTATTACTTAAAACCTTTTGCAATTGAATTTGCATAGGCCGATGCTACGCCAGGTGAATTATCCGGATTTTCAATTGATGCGGTGATCCATGCCACAAGTTGTTTTCCTTCTTCCTTTTCCAGGTCATAGACAACCGTTTCCAATATATAAAGTTTAGAAGTAATTGTAGTTCCTTCTGTTTTAAGTGAAACCTGATCTACTGAAAATGATCCCGGAAGATAGAAATAATTGTAAAACCCTCCGTAGTTAATAGGATAATTCATTCCGCCATATATTACCTGAGTATCATATTTTTCGGCTCCTATTTCGCGCGTGTGTTCCTGATAATCTTTTAAGGCGGTAAGTACGACGCCATTATATCCGTTTTTTTCTAAAATGGTTTGGATTTGTTGTTTTTGTTCCTCGGTTAGTTTAGCCGCAGGATTAAAATCAGGAAACTGGGTATAGCTTGAGATTGCATTATAGCCTGCATCTGTAAACTTTTTGGTAATTGCGTTTTCATATGCCTTCCTGATATCCATATCTGCCGATCTGCCAATAACAAGAATTTTCTTATTCTGCATCTCGTTAGCTGTTTCTCCTTTCCAGGATTTAATAATTTTAAAGCTAGAGCAGCTGGTCATTAGAAATCCGGCAAGTAGGAATAATAAAGTCGATGTTTTTTTCATTTTATTTTTTTGAACGGCTAATGTATGTATAATATTTGGAAGTTAATTCTCCCTGGTAAACTCTGCCTTGCCAATTTTTCCGTTTCTTAGAACGGTCATTGTAATGACTTCTCCTTTTGGAGTTTCAGAAATTTTCTTTCTTATCTCAAAAATTGAATTAATATCTTTAACGGTTATTCCGGCTAATTCTAAAATTATATCCCCGCCAATTTTAAGTTCTGTATCTTCAATTTTGGCTGAAATATAACCACCCTTTAAACCCAGTGCACTTGCAGATCCTTTTGAAGACAAACTTGTAATCAATAAACCCGCTTCCTGAGGAAGATTAAGGGCTTTTGCAAGATTCCCATCCAGCAATATTGATTCCATACCTCCCCAAAT